>NZ_JBQDNB010000030.1:0-52590 GCF_052096715.1 Providencia sp. | reverse complement strand
ATAAGTATGTGACTAGGGTTAGCAAGCGCAGCCAACAACGCCACAGCTTGAAATAGAATAAGTAGCCTACTCAAAATAGTTCGAGTTGTGGCTAGGCGGCAAGTGACGCTAATTCCTAGGAGCATACATAAGTATGTGACTAGGGTTAGCAAGCGCAGCCAACAACGCCACAGCTTGAAATATGAAGAGTAATAAGGACACTATGAAAAAAATTCCTTGCACCTTAATGCGCGGCGGCACCTCAAAAGGTGTCTTCCTACTCGCTGACTCTTTACCTAATAATATTACAGAACGTGATGAGCTTATTTTAGCCATTATGGGTTCTGGCCATCCGTTACAAATTGACGGTATTGGCGGTGGTAGCCCGCAAACAAGTAAAGTGGCGATTATTAGTCAGTCAACTCATCCTGATGCTGATGTTGATTATCTATTTGCACAGGTGGCGGTTACTGAGCGTATTGTCGATACAGCGCCTAATTGCGGTAATATGCTGTGCGCTGTTGGGCCTTTCGCTATTGAACAAGGCTTAGTTTCTACTTCAGGTGATTTAACAACGGTTCGAATTCGCAATATAAATACTGATACTTTTGTTCATTCCACTGTTCAAACCCCTGATGGTAAGGTTCGATATGATGGTGAGACTGAGATTGCCGGTGTACCTGGTCGCTCTGCGCCAATAGCGCTGACATTCCTAAATGCTTGTGGCTCAAAAACAGGTAAATTATTACCCACTGGTAACGTCATTGATTCTATTGATGGTATCGATGTAAGTTGTATTGATATGGCCGTTCCTGTCGTCTTAATTGATGCCCCTCAGTTAAATAAAACCGGATATGAAACTGCCGCTGAGCTTGAAGCAGATAAAGCATTTATGCAGCAAGTTGAAAGTATTCGATTGCAAGCTGGCATTGCGATGGGTCTCGGTGATGTCAGTAAAAAAGTGATCCCAAAACCGATTTTAGTTTCTCCTGCCATCAATGGTGGCACCATTAATGTGCGTTATTTCATGCCTCATAAATGCCATGGCGCATTGGCGGTTACAGGCGCGATTGCCATTGCTATGGGAGTACTATTACCGGACAGCATTATTCAGCAATATATTGATATCAAGGCTGTTGATACAAAAAATATATCAATAGAACATTTAAGCGGTAAATTTGAGGTATCTCTGACTCAAAAGGGAAATTTCCCTGAAGGGGTACAAGCGTCTATTATCCGAACAGCTCGAAAATTGCTTGTTGGTGATGTGTTTGTGCCTTAATTTATTACCAATAAATAGCCTGTCTATTTTCTCTTATTCAATAGATTCAAGACAGGCTATTCTCACTTTTCTATACTCGATTCACTCTACTCGCCAAATAATTCAGCAATTCATTATTGTTATTCAAATAAAGTAACAAATTCTCCATTAATATAATACGAAACCTGATGAGCTTCATCTGGCGTTGGTACTTCGAGCTTACCTGCCATTCGTGCAATAGCATTATCAGGTACCGCATATTGTCGCTGACGATTTTGCTGCATCCACTGTTTGTAAGGTACTTCAAGATACACCAAATGGATTTTTGCTTGATAACGAGCAAACAAACTCACCATTCGTTCTCTTAAAGAAGCGCTTAATGAGGTTGCATTCCAGATAAAATCTTGTTTATCGCGCAACAATATTTTTGCCTGATCCTTCCCTTGCTGAGCCACCCATCCTTGTGCGTTTTTATCTGTGGGACTTATTTTGTGCGTCCGCCGAATATCATCAAGGCATACCATTGAAGTTTGCGGATAAAACTTCTGAATAAAATGATCTTTACCCATCCCTGGCAAGCCACATAACATAATCACTTCACTGCCTTGCTCTTCAAAAGGTGCGTAATCCGTTGTGCCACGTTGATAATGAAAATAACTAAAACGTCCTGCTAACGAAGCAAATTGTTTTGGTTGATCCCAGCAGCCGTTTTCACGACAAAAAAGTTCAAATAGCTCAATACGGGAAAGTAACTCGCCCTGATCTTCACATATTCGACCAATAGCATCCGCTTTCGCTAACAGACATAAAAGTGACATTTCAACGCGTAACGAGGCGGCAAATAATGTCCGCTCTGGATCCGGTTTTTCCATTAACCATAATGGTAAACCATGAAAACGTACAAGTGCCGCAATTTTCTCACGAATAGCAAATGGTGTTTCTGCTTGTCGAAAAAGAATGTTTCTCGCGGATAACTCCCCTTTTTTAGCGTGTCCCGGAGAGATAATGCGCCCATTTTCATCTTCTCGTGTCGTACTGCGTTTTTCTACATCGTGTAATAATGCCGCTGCCCAAACAATATTTTGCTGTAATAATGGAAGCTGTTGATATTCAGGTAAATTCACTAGGGCCGCTAATACCATTTGGGTATGAATAGCCACATTACCTTCCGCATGATGTTGGCTATCTTGAGGTACCGCTTGCATATCACGAACAAAATCAAATTGTGCCTCAAGGTGTAACCAGCTAGGTTTATCCATTAATTGCCAAGTCATTAGTGACCTCCTTGGCGTTCAAACACAAGTGGCGCACGCTGCCAATTGCGTTTCCAGTGAATATCTGTTTTCACATGGTTTTTGCGTACATATTTAAAGATATGTTGTATAAAATTATCCACGTGAAAGCCTTGGCTATCACGAGTAACGATACCTTCCATGCTACAAGCTTTCCCTGTATGAGCATCTTTAGCAATGAATTGGCTATCTAATGATGCCGCATCCATTAATAAGCCTGTGTATTCTTGCTTGCCTAACTGTTTATCAATTGAAAGCGTAAGCTGTGGTACCGTAGGAAAATCAAATAATGCTGCGTAAAATTTCACTTCTTCCCAGCTTAACCAATAGTTACCCTGCCTAACGGCAAACACATAGAAATAATCCTCAATATGTTGATATTCAATAGAATGTATCGCGTACAGGTTTTCGCCAAATAGCTCAATATCCGCTAAATCGTTTTTAATTAATTGCCACCGTTGGCGAATTTGTTGACTCCACGCTGATTGCGTAAGTGCTCCATGAGAGCGTGCAAAAACGCCATGACGATTCAGACAATTATTTTCACCATCAAGTTTTTCAGTATGAACAAGTTGTTCAATATTTTGGATGTGTGACCACCAATCGTGATTAATACGATCGTCACTAGTGGTACCGGGTGAGAACGGATAGTGATACGTTCTACCATACTTTCTTGATTGCATATTCATTATGCTTTCTCTACATAAATAGGAATAACAACAAACCTTATGCAAGATTTGCTTGTTGAATTATTGAGAAATCAAGTGTTGGTATTACATATTGGTTCCGAGCTACGGCCTCTTTAAGCTTGTTTTTTAATAAAAACAGTAAGAAATAATAAATCGAGAAGATTTTAGACCAATAGTCAAGAGAAAGGCTATCAATTTATTCCTAATTTGACATTCGTTTCAATCTATTCAGTACTAATTTGACTGTCATCAAGAGGATATTTTACAACTACCTTATTGCGATATAAGCACTTATCTTGCAACGTAGTGGGTTCCTGCCCTTTTGTCGTCACTTTTTGCCAAATTTCATTATGACGATAAACCACACCATTTTTTCGTGTGAATTTATGATTTTGCTGATGAATATGATATTTAACACCGCGAGGTGCTGAGCACAATAATTCACCTTCAAGTTGATGCTCTGCTATATTAAAAATCAGTTGAAATGTCGTTTCAGTTGGATTGTAAAAAACCAAATCAATATAGTTATAGAAGATAGCGGCTCCTGAGCCAAATGGCAGTACCCGCCCTTCATCGGGGAAAGGATCAAAACTATGATTTGCCCGCTCAACCACTTGTAATGGTGAATGTAATATCATCCAGTGGATTAAATTACTAAGCTGACAAATTCCGCCGCCAATACCTGATCGCGCTTCACCAAATGACAATTCCATTCCTTCAACAAAACCTCGTTTTGCACTTGGCTTACCCACTAAGCGGCAAAAAGAGAAATATTCCTTCGGCCTAATAACAATGCCATTCATTGCATCAGAAGCAATCCGTAGGTTAATCACTTTATTATGTTGAAGTTTTAAATCTGAGTTACCCAATTTACGAATAAGTTTAGACGTGTGCTTGTTATAGCGATATTCCAAGCGCTGTGCATCTCGTTTTCGGGCATATTGCCTAGTTGAAAATGTCCAATGTAACCTGCGAACAAATCGTTTTTGCCGAACCCGTAGCCAATAAAGTATTGGGTGATATGTCGATAGCGGCCGGCGCATGAAACATCCTTATCAGTGATGGTAAGTTACAGATTATCTGCATCTCTCTAATCCCTGAATAATCCCACACTTAACCAACAATCAAAATATCAATTATCCGATAAACATTATTCATCTTAGCAATTAGCCGATTACGTTTGTCCTACTATCCTCCTATTTTGAATTTTGAATTTTGAATTTTGAATTTTGAATTTTGAATTTTGAATTTTGAATTTTCCCATCTTTGCTCTAAGAATTTCAAATTGCAGCTAGGCGGCAAGTGATTTCATCCCTGGGAGCATAGGTAACTATGTGACTAGGGTGAAAAACCGCAGCCAACAACGCTGCGGTTTGAAAGACAACGAGCAAATTAGTAGAGGCCGAGGAAAGCACCAACAGCCAGTGTAAAAAAGCTGAACACCCAAATCCATCCAAACGAATAACGCAAATGCCTTCCCATATCAATTCCTGCTAGTCCCATTGCTAACCACGCTGCAGGAGAAAATGGGCTTACAAATGTCCCTGCGTTATTGCCTATTGCCATGGCATATACGACCGCTGATGGGTCCACCCCTGCTGTTGCCGCGATTTGCTGAATAATCGGTAGCAGTGCGAAATAATAGGCATCTGTACTGGTGAAAATATCCATCGGGACGCCGAGTATACCGACGAAAATATGAATTTTTGAAATCCATTCAGTAGGTAAGATTGCCGTTAAATCCGTTGCGATAGATTTAAGCATCCCACCGTCAGATAGAATACCCAAAAATGCCCCTGCGGCTAAAATGATTGCCACCATTCCTAAGGCTTGCGGAGCATGTTGCGATAGCACTTTCATTTGGTCTTTAGGATTAGGGTAGTTAACTAACAGCGCGATCGATAACGCTATCATAAATACATAAGGCGCTGATAATAATCCAAATGCTAAACAGATAACTGAAGCAATGATCAGACCACCATTAATCAGTGGTTTTTTAGGTTTGTGAATAACATCGGTCAAATCAGCTGTTTCATCACTGAGCGGTAATAATGAATCCATTTGATACGGTGTTGTTCCTTTTTGCGCCGCGGCAGCAATCCGCCTTTTCTCTCGTATTCCCATTATCGCAGCAAACCCCACTGCACCAGCCATTCCAATAATTTGAACCGGAATTAATCCCTGCCACAGCACGGATGCGTCAATCCCTGTTACCGCAGAAGCTCGACCTAGCGGGCCTCCCCACGGCACCATATTCATGATCCCCATACTGGCGCACATCAATAACAACATCAAATAAGGGCTCATACCCAACTGGCGATATAACGGAAGTAATGCTGGGATAATAATAAGAAAAGTTGCCGCACCCGAACCATCTAAATGTACAACCCCAGCAATCAAAGTTGTCATGATGCAAACAACAATGACATTTCCTCGAGTCATTTTAACCATGATACGGATCAGTGGATCAAAAATATGAAGGTCTTTCATTAAACTAAAGAATAAAATGGCAAATAGAAACATGGCTGCCACTTTTGAAACTTTATTAATACCGCTCTCAAAGAAAACGGAAATTTCTGGAATTGAATAACCGGCGGCTAAGGCACCGATAAATGGAATACAAGACATTGCAATAATAGGGCTTGCTTTCCCCATCATTAATAAAGTCACAATCGATACAATGATTAAAATACCAATAATCGTCAACACATTTATCTTCCTTATTAGAATTATATTTTTCAGGTGAATTGATTTTAAAAATAGTACTTACATCCAACATGTCTTACTTTTAGACATCAGGACACTAAAATCGTAAAACTCTATTTTCGTTAAATATCAATTTCTTCTTATATAAACCTATCAACAATCATGCAAGATGAAATTTATTTTTTTGCGATGGCAACATGTCATTTACAATTACTTAAATCACCCTTTAAAATAAAAAAGCAGTTTAAAACGCTATTAGCACCATTAAAACCATTAGTGATTATTAGCACCATTTAGATTTGGTTATTATTATTTTAATTATTAACACTTGGATTATCAGTGCCTGTTTAATATTACTATCTACATTATTTTATTTTTTCTATTTTATTTTAGCTAAAACGCATGATATACGATAACAACACACAGAAAATTATACTTTTTGCTATTTTTCTCAAATTTAGACTTAACTACTTGCATTTTTTATCTGCTACTCAGTGAAAAAAGACAATAACTATCAAATATCACACCTTCTCACAAAAAAAACTCATCAAAATTTGTATACTTAAGAGATTATTAAAATCTACAGATAAGGAATACACAATGAGTCACCTTTTTTCCTCGGCGTCTGTTGGTCAGGTATTATTAAAAAATAGAATTATTATTCCCCCTATGTGCCAATATTCTGCGGACGAGGGAATGCCAACTGCTTGGCATCATGCACACTACATGAACTTAGCGTTATCAGGAGCTGCGCTAGTCATCGTGGAAGCCAGTGCGATCACACCTGCTGGCCGTATTACCTATAAAGATTTAGGAATATGGAACGATCAACAAATGACTGAGATGCAAAAGATGCTAACGGGTATCAAACAGTTTTCAGATACACGCCTTGGTATCCAAATTGCTCACGCAGGTAGAAAAGCATCAACCGACTTACCTTGGTTTGGCGGCAAAAGCTTAAGTGCTACAGATAAAAATGGCTGGCAAACAGTTTCCCCTACAGCGCTTTCTTTCGCACAGAATCATCCTCCTCGTGAACTAAGTGTCGATGAAATCTTAGAAGTAAAACAACAATTTGTGGACGCAGCTAAACGTGCAGAACAAGCAGGATTTGATGTAATCGAAATCCATGCAGCCCATGGATATTTATTGCATGAATTCTTATCACCAATATCCAATAAGCGACAAGATGAATATGGCGGTAGCTTTGTAAACCGTAGCCGTTTATTACTTGATGTATATCAGGAAATAAGAGAAGCCATTGATCCTAATATTGCCGTGGGTGTGCGTATTTCAGCAACAGACTGGATTGACGGTGGCTGGGATGTTCCTGAATCAATTGAGCTAAGTACATCACTTGAAGAATTAGGTTGTGATTATGTTCATGTATCCTCTGGTGGTCTTTGTGACAAACAAAAAATACCATTAAGCCCTAATTACCAAGTACCTCTAGCGCAAGCTATTCATGAGCAAACCATGATGCCCGTAATTGCGGTCGGTTTAATTACCGAACCTCTTCAAGCTGAAGCCATTATTGCCACACACCAAGCCGGCTTTATCGCAATTGGTCGAGGAATATTATTTGAGCCTCGCTGGCCATGGCGTGCAGCAACCGTACTCAATCAACAAATTGAAGTCGCACCACAATATTTACGTAGCGCTCCTCATCAATTTAAAAATTTATTTAAATAACTGCAAATAAAAACCGCAGCCTTTCAATAGTGCAAGCTGCGGTTTAAATTGAACTAATTTAAGAATTAAATATTCAAATATTTAATTCTATTAACGTGAATTTTGTGAACATTGTTGAACAAATTCAATCATAGACTGTTGAAATTCCGGAACCGCAGTACCTGATTTAGCCAACTCACTATCCATACGTTTAAATTCTTTTAAGCCATATTTTTCAATGGTTTTATCATAGGCACAACCACAGATTGCGGTCACAGCGTTAGCAGTTTCACCTTGTGGGTTACCTGATGCAACAACGCAAGTGTTTACAAAGTTGGTTTTATACTCTGCAATTTCTGACTTTTCATCTGAACATGCGGATAAAACTGTCATTAAACCTGCCATACCCAATACTAGTGCAATTTTTTTCATTTTACGCCTATTCTCCCTTTATGCTTCAAGTTGTCACTAAGCAGTGAAGTGAAAAACCACGCTTTACTCACTACAACTCAAATTATTTAGGGTATTTATTATGTTTGAAATACCATTAATCTTAATATCTAAAATAAAAACATCATATTAAGATTAATATCCCTACCACAATGCCATGTTATTAATAATAGCGTCTTTAATATAAAAAATCTGCTACCTGTCACTTATTTTTCAAACTCATCTTATTTAGACGATGAATTAAAAGAACGCCAGCGATAATAAAAAAGTGCCAATAATATAAGAATACAGCCAACAATCTGAATAAATGGCATTCTTTCGTGATACCAAATAGCAGCTACAAATACAGTCATCACGGGCTCTAAAATCATAATAATTGCGGCATTAGCCGCAGTCGTATTTTTTTGGCCAATAAGTTGCAAAACAAAACGTAAGCTTGTTGCTATAACGACACTAGCAATAAACCACATAATTGTAGGAGTCGTTAAATTTGTAGGCCATTGTTCTAAAAATGCCGATAACACTAAACCAACAACTCCAGTACAGGCAAGTTGCATAGCAGTCAAAGGTAGAATAGGGACACTGCGAGTATATAAACTGGTGTAGCAAAAATAAATCGCCTGAACAATAGCTGCACCAAGAAACCATAATTGACTAGCTTTAAATTCTAATTGAGCCTTAAAAAGAGTTAGACACGCTAACCCTAAAATCGCAACAGGTAAAGCTTCCCAAAAATATCGGCTTGGCTTGCTTTTAAGAATAACCCAAGCCACTAAAGGAACAAAAAGCATAGCAAGGCTCATAATAAAAGCCCCTTCCCCTAATGAATCTGTAATAGCAACTGCATGGATCCATAATACGAGATTTAGTGCCATCCAACCGCCAGTCATCACAATTTTAGGCAGTTGTTTGCGGCTAACTTTATTTGCTTTACCCCGACAAAACGGTAATAAAATAATTGCAGCAAGTAAAAATCGCGTTCCTAAAAAAGCAAATATTGGCATTCCTTGTACAGCTTCACGAGAAAAAACCCACCCCCAAGCGGCAATCATAGTTGTCAGCACTAAGAATAATTCTGCTTTTCTTTGTGAGTACATTTTTTCCTCTAAATATTTTTACTGCTTAATGGCTTTCATCATACTGGCTTTCGTTGGTAAACCAATCATATTTTGGTCTTTATTCCCCATGAACAACATAAAAAAATTTATAACTAAAATTCGATAAATAAGACCTTTAAATGAAGGTAATTTCCTCTTAACAGCGATACTTTTACTTTCATTCAGCGAATTCATCCCTCCTTTTCGTTAAGAAATACTTTTTCAAGTGATAAATGAGGATATCCACTTATAAGCTGGTCAATTTTTCTTTTTTTCTATCCTGAGATAATCATGACATAACAGCTAAGTCTATCAATTAGAAAGCTTAGTATTTGAATTAATCGTTATTTCAAAGGTAGGTAGCTATAATGACCAATACCAATCAAACACAGTCTGATATTTCTCTGGTCAGACAAATTAAGTCAACCATCCGTACTCGAAAGTATGCTCATGTTGATGAAATCAATATATTATGGCGGCATGCAATGAGATCGCAAAAAGTAATTGAGTGGCGTAATATTATGGTCATTTCGAGTATTGTGTGCGCCATCATAGTACTCATTAAATATTTATCATTTTAATACTCTATTACTAGCAAGCAAAAAAGGTAAAAACCAGAAACTATTTGGCAAGAGCTGTTTTTTGTAGAGATGTTCAAAACTAAGCCATAGTTTTTGATTCTAACATCAATAATCAGCCGGCTAGTTGAAAAACCGGCTGATGTTAATGAAAATCCTCTTTACGATTTATAGCTATTGTTTTGACTTGTTATTAGTCAGTTTTTATCTGCAAGCAGTTACCAATAACCAAGAAATTTCCACCAAAGACTTCCTAAACTAATCCAAATAATTAAGTTCACCACACTCATCACAAAACCAGCTTTCCACCATTCGCCTAAAGTGGCATAACCCGAACCGAAAATAATGGGTGCCGTGCCTGTACCATAATGGGTCAAAGACATCATAAGAGATGAAGAAAATGCCAAAATTAAAGCTAATAACATTGGCGGTGCGCCAAGCGCTAAACCAGCCGCAAAAAATGCAGCAAACATAGCGGTAATATGCGCAGTGGTACTCGCAAAGAAATAATGAGAATAAACATAGATAAGCACCAATATTAGCGTGCCCCATACCCAACTAATTCCCATACTATCAATTGAATTACCAACCGATAATGACATCCATTTAATTAAGCCTAATTTACCTAAGAAACTCGCCATCATAACCAATGCGGAAAACCATACGACAGTGTCCCAAGCACCTTTATTTTTAAGAACATCATCCCAATTGATGACGCCAGTTGCCAATAAAATACTTAAACCAACAAATGCAGCAGTGGTCGCATTAACACTGAACGCTGGGCCAAATAACATAGCCGGTACCCCTGCCCACATTAATAGCAATAGTCCAAATACTGCTAAAGTAATTATTTCAGGTAAGGAGATAGGACCTAATTGCTGTAAACGTTCCTTTGCAAAATCGGGTGCGTCTGGCGTTGAGGTAATTTCAGGCTTATACATTGCATAAATAATAAGAGGCATTAAAATTAATGACACAATCGCAGGAACAAAAGCTGCGATTGCCCACATAGCCCAAGTCAATTCATTCCCCTGACTTGTTTCACTAATAATCAGACTGACTATTAATGGATTTGGCGCAGTCGCAGTAATAAACATCGCAGAGGTAATAGGATTAATATTATAGTTAACTAAAGAAAGATAACGCCCTATTTTCCCCGCTGTGCCATCATCAGCCTTTGAGCCAAAACTATCTGAAATCGAGCGCATAATAGGGTGAATAATTCCCCCACCACGAGCAGTATTACTTGGTGTAACTGGAGCCAATATTGTTTCTGCAATTGCTAACGAATACGCAATTCCTAAGGTTTTTTTACCAAATAATGAAATAACATAATATCCAATCCTTGCGCCTAATCCAGTCTTATTTAAACTCATCGAAACCATGATTGAAATACCAATTAACCAAATTAAATCATTAGAAAAGCCGCTTAATGCATCAGCTATTGCCCCTTTAGTTGATTCAGGATTAGTTACACCTGTAATTGCGACCAGAGAAATAGCCACAATTGATACACCACCAATCGGCAATGCTTTCCCAATTATGGCTGCAATAGTTCCAACAAATAAAGCCAACAAATGCCAAGCATTCGGATTAACCCCTTCAGGAACAGGAATAATAAACCAAATAATTAAAGTGATAGCTAAGGCTATTAAGGTAGGTATAGGTTTTAACGGCGTCAATTTATTCATTAGGGTATCCATACAAGTTATAAGATGGAGTAACAGAGAAAAAACAGTTATATATTCTTATCTTTATCACCATGTTAACAAACCATCCTATATAAACCTTGATCGTTATCAGTGAGTTACTTTGTTTAGGATAAAAAGTAACTATTTTTGTAACAGAGTGTAATTCATACTTTGAGTAAATGTTTTTTATTTAGTACGCAAACACATGACTTATTACTAAACACAATACAAATATATTTAGTTATTAAAACAACTCCTCACCCGCAAATTGAGTAAAAGAGTCATTGAGAGTTTAAATTAAGATAAATCATTCTGTTGGCGTCAATCTTAATATACAAAAAAAACAAACTAAATTATATCTACATCCCTAAATCTGTAGGCTGAATCGAGTAAATGAAAGTAAATATAAAAATGATTCAATAAATTAGATATACATAGTAAATATTTAAATCCAATAAAGCCGATACAAAAGGTCAAATAGCAAGCTCAAACCGAACAAATAACAACCAATTCAAAATAGTCACCACAATAAATACAACGACTATGAGTTTTATTTTCAATTGATATAATAACAACACTAAATATTAATTAGATTTTATATTGATATCTATTTTTAATATTTAAACATTCCAGTTGTATTTAATCTAACATTACAGTGTATTTATTCCAAATAAGACTACTTCTATTAAGGAAATAAAAATGACACTAAATGACACTCATATTATGACTAACCAACAACCCTGTATTATTTTATGTACAACAAATAGCTATGAGAGCGCGATGAAAATAACACAATCTTTGCTAAACAACCGCCTTGCAGCATGTGTATCATTATTACCGGAGATAATTTCGTTATATCTTTGGAAGGAAAAAATCACTCAAAATAAGGAGATATTATTACTCATTAAAACAATGCAAACTAATCAAATTAAGTTATTTGAGATGATTAAAGAAATTCACCCATATACAGTACCCGAATTGATCCGCTTAGACCAAAACCAAGTAGAAGATAATTATTTACAATGGCTAATAAACTCCATAAAATGACATATCCATATGATTTTAATATTATTTTTTGACAATCAAATTACCTCTATTATGAGTTTACAATTTAAACTAACTGGTCGGCTATGGTTTATAATAATTTAATGTTATACAGATAGCCTCGCTTTATATTTTTATTTATTTCCCCTCCTCTTATTTTGGAGGGTTTTTTTTGCTTATTTTTCACACCTTCAGAACTAAACTCTGATATTAACGAAAGCGCTTATTTCAGGTAATGGAATATTTCAATAGCATAAAAATAAAAAGCCATTAACTCTATAATCTAATTTTTTAATATATTACCTTGATAAATTATATAAAAACATTATATTAAAAAGCATATTGTTAGTGAAGTTTTTTTTTATTGATAAACGGCTTATAGGATATAAAAATGACTAAATTTAAAGATATAACCAGCAATATTTCCGGTAATTTAAATGAATTGGGCAAGCATATTCCAGATGTCATGAAGCAATTTTCTGGCCTTGTTACTGCGGGCACTCAAGATGGCGCCTTGGATAAAAAAACCAAAGAATTGATTGCCATTGGTATCGCTGTTGCAAACCGCTGCGATGGCTGTATTGGTTTTCACACGAAAACATTAGTTGATTTAGGCGTGACAGAGCAAGAATTATCTGAAGCTCTTGGTGTCGCTATCTTTATGGGCGGTGGTCCTTCTGTTATGTACGCCGCAGAAACAATCAGCGCATATAAAGAATTTTTAACAAAATAACTCAACGGTCACAAACAAGAGAAGCTAATACTTCTCTTGTTTATATCCGCTTAGTTTCTTTTTACCTACGCATCCTGCGCAATATCAGATCAGTGCGGTATTTTCGCTTGTTCCATCATATGTTTCAGTTGTTGTGGCTCATCTATCCACGCTGGTGAATTAGGGCAGCCGGCACTCTTGGGATTAATATCGCACAACGTAAACTTATTCAATATCGATTTTTCATCTGAATCTCTTTGTGCCAATAAATCCTGATAGCTTCTATCCTCTTGCGCGATTTTCTTGTTTGGATCAAAAACAAATTGTTTTTTTGCCTGTACTTCTTCACGATTTTGACCGATTTCTGCATACTGACGGTCAACGGGTGGCTTTTCATGGTATGAATAATCGGCGGCAAAACCGCAAAAAGAAAAACCAAAAAAGATAAGAAAAATAATCTTTCTAAACATATAGATACCTCCAAACTTTGGATATAAGTTGGCATTATAGGCATCTGATAATTCAATGCTATTAAAAATTAAAAATAAATATATAAAAAGCTTATCATTCAACTTGTTATTAATAAATAACTATACAATCAATTGATTGATGAGATTATTCTTTTTCCATAAGCAAAAAGTGTAAACTTAAAAATTGCACACTGCTATTTTTTAACCTTGTACCCTCTGTCTTTTTTCCTTCAAAATGATCACGCTAAATATGCCTTTACGACATTATTTATTTTAATTGATCACCACAGCGAAGGAATACCTAATGCACAAAACACAATTTGGCCCCTATATTGATGTCAGCGTAAATGCAATTTGGGATGACTGGCAAAATTATCCAAATGGAAGACCTAACCCCGAGTACAGCCAAGCAGCAATAAAGTATGGAATGGATATTCTGTATCTTGGTTTTTTAACCGCAGATCCTAACAACAATGCTGCTTGGTCAGCTCAACCGAGCATGCCAATTTCATGGGCGACACCGATGAGTGATGAATTAGTTGCAGGTAAGGTTAAAGTAGCGGTCTCTTTTGGTGGCGCAGCAAATAAAGATGTTTCACTAGTACAAACACCTGAGCAATTAATCGCAACATATCAACAAGCAATCGATATATTACAAGCGTCTCATTTAGATTATGACTTTGAAAATGGACTTTATGATGAAGATAAAGCGTTCAATGCATTAGCGGTTATCATAGAAAGAAATCCCGAAATAACGCTAAGCCTCACTTTACCCACTATGCCGACAGGCCTAACAAGTACCGGACTTGCACTAGTTAAAAAATCGATTGATGCAGGTTTAGTCATGAAAATCAATGGAATGGCAATGGATTATTATAACCCTAATTACCCAGATTTAGGTAAAGCGGCCATTCAAGCGGCAATCAGTATCAAAAATCAATTAGAGACCTTTTACCCGACACTATCAGACAGTGAGCTATTTAATTTGGTCCAAATTACGCCAATGATTGGCTTGAATGATGATCTAACGATGTTTACTTTTGATGATGTCAATATTCTGAGTGATTTTGCTAAAACCACTGGCGTCAATTTACTCTCAATGTGGAGTCTTACCCGAGACATGCCGGGTGCTAGTCCCTATCCTGAAGCAACAAGCTCAGGTAATCCAGAGCAAACAGAAGATTTCGAGTATTCTGCGTGTTTTACACAGGCACTCAATTAATTATTAATACACCAATGAGTACAAAAATAGTTTTGTGCTCATCTATTATAGGCCGCTCTACCTATGACGGATAATGATGAAAACCCATTTTCTCAGACACGTTTCGACCAGCGGTTTTTAATAACGTCACATAATGGTCAATTTGCAATTCATCAAAACGGATCGTTGGAAATGATATCGATAACCCTGCAATCACGTGACCTAAACGGTCATATACTGGCACTGCAATACAGCGCAAACCTAATTCTTGCTCTTCTCTATCTTGTGCATAATGCAATTCACGTACCGATGCCAACTCCGCCAGCAATTGGTCAATACTCAGCAGCGTCGTCTGTGTTTTTTTAACAAATGACTCATCTTTTAATGCATGACGAATAGCATCTTCACTTTTCCACGCTAACAGTATTTTACCAATTGCAGTGCAATACAAAGGGTTACGCCTACCAACCCGTGAATACATACGTAAATTATAGTTTGAGTCTATTTTATGAATATAAATAATTGCATTTTCATCTAATGCGCCGAGATGTACCGCCTCATGGGTTTCTAAGCTTATCGCACGCATTTCTTTGTCTGCGATTTCAATTAAATCAACATATTCGAGAGACTTAGCACCAAGTTCGAATAATTTTAACGTTAACGAATATTTATCAGCTTCCCCTTCTTGCGTCACATAACCGAGCTGTTTCATTGTTTGTAAAAAACGAAAAGTTGTCGCTTTAGACATTAGCAAACGTTGCGATAATTCAGACACGCCGATTTCTTTTTGTTCGCCTAGCGCACTGAGAATACTAAATACCTTAACGACCGCAGACACCGCATCCGTTTGAATTGTTTTATCCATATCTATTATTCATCCACTATTGATAAGAAATCGCATCTAATTATTTACATTATACCTATTCAGTCAAACTTCACGACAGAGCCAGTAGCATAATTGCCCATTAACTAAAAAACAAGAACAGTGATTTGATATTTTTAAAACAGCGTTTCATTTTGTTGAACTTATTTTGAAAATGCGTTTTAATAGTAAGCAACACGCAAAGTTATCGTCATAGAGTAGGTGGTAAATATGGGTACAGGTCTACAAGTTGCCGTTATTGGTGAATGTATGGTTGAGTTGCAAAAATCAGGGGAGCTTTATAAGCAAACCTTCGGTGGCGACACGCTAAACACTGCGTTATATTTGTCACGCTTAACGCAATCACAAGGTGTCACAACCCGTTACCTTACTGGATTAGGACAAGATCCATTCAGCCAGCAAATGCTTTCAAGCTGGCAGCAAGAAGGTATCAACACTGAAAATGTCGCAATTTCAGACAAACTTCTTCCCGGCATGTACCTTATTGAAACTTCACCCGATGGCGAGCGCCGTTTTTTTTATTGGCGTGATAATGCAGCCGCTAAATTTTGGTTAAATGAAGACAGCAAAGCACACACACAGCAACTTCTTAATGAACAACAATTTATTTACCTTAGTGGCATCAGTTTAGCCATTTTACCCGACGCCGCACGCCAATTACTGTTTGAAATTCTTCAACAAGCTAAGCAGCATGGCGCTAAAATAATATTCGATAATAATTACCGCCCTACACTTTGGCCTTCAAAAGATGTTACAAAACAAGCATATCAACAAATTCTAAACCTAACTGATATTGCATTTTTAACCTTTGATGACGAACAACTACTCTATGGTGATATCCAAGAAGCTGAATCCATCACCCGCGCTCAGCAATGTGGTGTAAAAGAGATCGTCATTAAACGTGGTGCAGAAGCCTGTTTTATTATTATTGATCATCAAAAAATCGAAGTACCTGCCAATAAAGTCGACCATGTGGTGGATACTACCGCCGCAGGGGATTCTTTCAGTGCAGGTTATCTTGCATGTCGTATATTAGGTGGTACACCTATCGAAGCGGCAAAAACAGGCCATTTATTAGCTGGAACCGTCATCCAACACCGGGGAGCGATAATTCCATCTGAAGCAATGCCGGCTATTAATTAATTGAAAAGGTTAAATAATGAATCAGCTACTTGAAAAAATAAAAAGTCTCAAAGTTGTCCCTGTTATTACAATTAATAACGCTGAACATGGCGCACCACTCGCAAAAGTATTGATGGAAAATGGCCTACCTTGCGCTGAAGTGACTTTTCGCACCCCTGCGGCAGTACAAGCAATTAAAAACATGCGAGCGGCTTATCCTGATTTGCTCATTGCCGCTGGTACCGTATTAACTACAGCTCAAGTGGATCAAGCCATTGAAGCCGGTGTTGATTTTATTGTTAGCCCGGGTTTTAATCCAAAAATCGTCGCTTATTGCCAACAAAAAAATGTGATTATCATTCCTGGTGTGAATAGCCCAAGTTTGGTTGAACAGGCGCTTGAATTTAATTTGACCACATTGAAGTTCTTCCCAGCAGAAGCTTCTGGTGGTGTTGCGATGTTAAAAGCCTTAGGTGCCGTTTACCCAGTCAAATTTATGCCAACTGGCGGTATTGGTTTGAACAATATTGCTCAATATACCGCACTACCGTCTGTTCTCGTTTGTGGTGGCTCGTGGATGGTACCTAATTCGCTGATTGATAGCGAAAATTGGCAAGAACTTGGCAAGTTAGTGGCTGAAGCCGCTAGTATTTAATTTTTAGTTAGATAAGCAAACCTCGTTACCAAAATCAAAAATGGTACGAGGCTTGCTGTTTGCATCGAGGAAATTAACTCAAATCAACTATTAATAAACCGTTTTAATTGTTGATGTAATTTATTGTTTTCTTGCTTAAGCAGTTCATTCTCTTCAAGTAAATTGATGGTAATTGCAATACCCGGCCAATCAATTTCCAGTTCATGATAAAGGCGCACTGCGCGTTGAACGATAACAACCGCACTATCATCAAATAACCATTCTGTATGGCTGATAATGGGTTGAACTATCCCTAAACCGACAATTTCATTCAATTCATCTTCACGGATACCCGTATGAACGCAAAATTCAACGGTTGTGAGTGTAGTAATTTGTCCCATTATTTTTTCCCCCAATCTTTGCGTGGGTCAAAACCTTGTTGGGAGGCTGCGAGTTTCTCCCAAAGTACAGTCGCTTCAGCATTTGTATTGGTTGGCATGACTATCTTAATGATGGCGTACAGATCGCCGGTTTTTTCTTTACTCGCCAACCCTTTGCCTCTTACGCGCAACCTTTGTCCCGCTTGGCTATTAGCTGGTATCGTCAAGGCAATTTTTTCTTTCAAGGTCGGTATGGTAACTTTAGCGCCTAAAGCCGCCTCCCATGGAGCGAGTGGGACAACAATTTCAATATCATGATCTTTAACATCAAATAGCGGATGCGGTGCAATACGAATTGTTAGCCATAAGTCGCCATTTTCGCCACCATTCTCCCCTGCCGTTCCTTGCCCTTTTAAACGAATTCGTTGCCCTTCTACAACACCTGCCGGAATTTTCACATTCAGAGTTTTAGGTATTTCACTTTCAACAAAGCCATAAGCATTATATACAGGTAAGTTATAACTCAGAGTTCGCGTATGTGCTTCTTGGGTTTCTTCTAAAAAAACGGCCAATTCTATTTCTAAATCGTGACCGCGCGTACTACGTTGTTGATGCCAAGAGCTGCGCCCACGTTGGCCAAATATTGAGGAGTAAATGTCGTCAAAATCTTCAGGGCTAGCCCCTTGCTGACGATAAGATTGATTAGGCTGCCCTTGGCCATATTGCTGAAATTGTGGGTCATTTCTGTGTTCCCACAGTTGGTCGTATTCTGCTCTTCGCTCTTTGTCACTCAAAACTTGCCACGCTTCGGCAATTTCTTTAAAGCACGCCTCCGCATCGGGTTCTTTACTGACATCTGGGTGATATTTTCGTGCTAGGCGACGATAAGCCGTCTTGATTGTTTTTAGGTCATCGGTACGTTTTACACCCATAATGGTGTAATAATCCTTTAATTCCATAGTCATATCCTGTTTATTTCATGGTGGATAGATTTCTTATGGTGCTCTACGATATCAATTATAGGTCAGGTAAATATAATAACCGACTCAAATTTGACTTATATGACTTAACGCATAAATGCCACTATTTTAGAGGATATCGATAATATCTATATATGTTTATCACTACCATTATCAATGTAGAAAGCAATTCAGCCCCACAAAAATACAAAAAAAATAGGCAATTTTTATAATTTCACGCTAAACCTATAAGAGCATCTTTCTTTGCAAAGGACCACTCTATGGACGCAATAGCAAATGGCCTTACTTATCACGTTAATCACTCGATTGCGGTTGAAGATTTTATTACGCTAATTAGGCAATCACCGCTCAATGCGACGGTTCAAACCGATAATATCGTTCAATTAGAGAATATGCTGAATAATGCAGATTTGTTGATTAGTGCATGGGATGAAATACAGGTGGTTGGTTTTGTGCGAGCGATCACCGATTTTAGTTCTTGTTGTTATATCGCCGAATTAGCGATAGATACGAACTATCGTCAGCATGGCATCGACCGACAGCTTATGCGTATGGTCGCTGAAGAACTCCCACCCGAGTGCGATATCCTGTTTCTGTCCACTGAAAGCAACCACACCGGATACTTAAAATTGGGCTTCAGCCAATCACCCCGCGCATGGCACACAAATGCCAAAAATTTTTTAGATAAGCTGAATGAATCACAGTGATTAGCTGATAAATAAACAAAAATAGTTATATATCAAATGATTATAATATCGAAATAGATTTAACAACAGCACAGCAGTAACTAAATAGTTCACCATACGAATGGAAGACAAACGAAGATATACTTTAGAAATAACTTAGTATTTTAATTTTTAATTTTTAATCTTAGAATTAAGTCAGTTTTCCCTCGCCACCCATCTGATGCTCTAAATAATTCGTATTGTGGGTAGGCGACCAGCGAGGATATCTTGGGGAGCATACATAAGTATGTGACCCAAGTAGCCGAGAGCAGTCAACACCCCCACAATGCGAAGTATGACGAGCATCTATTTGAGGCGACCGCGGAGACGCTTAATAGCTTGACTATGCAACTGACTCACCCTCGACTCCCCGACATCCAACACCGCCCCTATCTCTTTTAAATTCAGCTCCTCCTGATAGTACAGCATCAAGACCATTTTCTCCCGTTCAGGTAGTTGGTCAATTGCAGCTACAATTTGCTCACGCAGGCTGGATTCCATCAGTAGGCTTAGCGGGTTCCCGCCATCGTCATCATCCATTGAGGGTTCACAGCTTTCCCCATGAATTTCATGCCATTCATCATAAGAGGATAGCTGGCTGTTATTGGTGTCTAGCAAGGCTTGACGATATTCAACGAGGTCAATGTCGAGCGCTTTGGCAATTTCAGGCTCAGTGGCACTGCGCCCAAGGGATTGCTCCAATGTGCCGATCGCTTTCGTCATTTCGCGAGCTTGACGACGCACACTACGTGGCGCCCAGTCACGGCTACGCAGTTCATCGAGCATAGAACCCCGAATACGCTGTACCGCATAGGTGGCGAACGAAGCCCCTTGGGTAGCATCGAAACGTTCCAATGCATGCAATAAACCGATGCCCCCCGCTTGAATTAAGTCGTCGATATCGACACTGGCGGGTAATCTGACTTGCAGTTTTAGGGCTTCATGGCGTATTAGAGGGTAATAACGCTCCCATAGGCTATTTTTATTAATGACACCTTCGGCAGTATACAAATCACTCACAACCTGAATCACCCTTCAAGTTTTACGAAAGGTAGTTATTATCTGTGTTGATTTTAATTTCAATCCGCAGAGTAAGGCGCTAAATCAGGCTCTATTTACCCTATCCTAAATAGGTAAAATTTGAATGATTACCATTTTAATAGTTGTTCTAAGTGGATTTTTGATGTGATTTGTTGGTGACACAAGAGATAAAATCCAGCACTATTTTCCTTAAAAATTACTTGGTTAGAGCTAAATCTTAGGCTTTACATTTGAAAAATGGGAGTTTTAAAAATGGCTAATGATGGTCTAAATAATTCGAGTTGTAGGAAGGCGGCAAATAAGGTTATCCCGATGAGCGTACATAAGTACGTGATTCGGGTGGCCTTATGCAGCCAACGCATCTACGACTTGAAGTATGACGACCAAAGAAAAAGGCCAGCAACGCTGGCCTTTAATCAGGAATACAAGTCTAAATTAACGAAGCAGACTCAGAACACCTTGTGGAACTTGGTTAGCTTGCGCCAACACTGCAGTACCTGCTTGTTGCAGGATCTGACCACGGCTCATGTTAGAAACTTCTGTTGCGAAGTCAGCATCTTGAATACGGCTGCGTGCTGCGCTCAGGTTGTTAACAGAGTTGTTCAGGTTGTTGATGGTAGATTGCATACGGTTTTGAATCGCACCCAAATCTGAACGGAAGCTATCAACTTGAGCCAATGCTTTGTCTAAAGTATCTAATGGCTTCATTGCAGATTGCTCTGTTTCAGTCAGCTCGGTTGCTCCGCTAAATGCTACTGTAGCAGCAGTTGCTGGAACTATCGGAGGACCAGGTTGTTCAGCAGCACCAGCGGTAATAGCTTGTGTTGCTTTTAAAGTAACTTCTTTACCTGTGCTGTCTTTACCAGTGATATAAACTTCTGTTGCTGATGCTTTTCCATCAGCATCTAGTTTTTCGAAAACTTTAGCGCCTGTAATTGGTTGTCCACCAACTTGTAACGCATTAGCAGCAGTAGTCGCTGCCGCTTTATCAACAGGTAAACCTGTAGCTTGCTTGTATGCATCTGATGAGTAATCAATTTCTTTACCCATATCACCTTTGCTTGCTGCATCAAAACCAGTTAAGCCTAAAGTAGCACTGTCGATTTTTTTCAGGCCGATAGAGATAGTTTCATTATCGTTAGTACCGACTTGAATACTCATTTTAGTGTCTTGAGTTAATACTTTTACACCGTTAAATTGAGTTTGCTCAGAAATACGGTCGATTTCTTCCATGCGAGCTTTAACTTCTTTATTGATTGACTCTAAATCGCTCTTAGAGTTAGTCCCGTTTTGTGCTTGAGCAGTCAGTTCACGAACACGTTGTAAGTTATCGTTAATTTCGTTAACTGCGCCTTCAGCGGTTTGTGCGATAGAAATACCGTCGTTCGCGTTACGTGCAGCTTGAGTTAAACCTTTAACGTTTGCAGTGAAACGGTTAGCAATTGCTTGGCCCGCAGCATCATCTTTTGCGCTGTTGATACGTGAACCTGAAGATAAACGCTCAATTGCAGTACCCAGTACGCCTTGTGAACGGTTTAAGTTGTTCTGAGTAGTCAGAGACAGAATGTTAGTGTTAATAACTTGAGCCATGATTTATATCCTTGTTATTCATATTAATACGTTAAGCCTAGATGCTTAACTCTGTAAATTTCGTCAGCAAGTAGATTATCGGCTGCAACCAAAACCCCTTTAGGCCTTTTAATGAATATTTTTGTTAACAAGGTAAGAAATGGCGCTGCTATCAGCTTCTTGACGGATAACTTTTTTATTTAATACCCGAATTTTCATTCATTTCATCATCATTTATTCTTAATAAAGATAATTACCTCTATTTAGCCCCCTTACTCCCGTCATCATTATTTATAGAAATAGTCTAATATTTTCAGCCCATCCGCCGATAAAGAGCTAAACAGTATTTATTTTTAGGATTTATATTCAGGAGTAAGACATGGCAGGTATATCTACACTCGGTATCGGGGCTAACTTAGATTTAAACGTCCAAATGGACCAACTTGAAGCGATGGAACGCCGTCGTCTTGACCCGCTAAACACCCAAAAAGCCAGTTATGATGCACAAATCAGTGCCTTTGGCAAAATGCAATCTTCATTAGAAAAGCTCAAAAAAGCAGCGGAAGATTTAAAAAAGTACGGCGATATCAGCACCACTAAAGTGACGGGTGAATACAAAGCTTTTGACGTCAAAACGGATGGAAAAGCCGTTGCTGGTGTACATGATATTTTAGTCACTCAGCTCGCTAAAGCACAGACCATTGCCACCAAAGGACAAAAAGATAACAAAGCGCTATTAGGTAGCGATGCCGCTGAACGTACAATCACCATTACTCAGCCTTCGCAAAAAAAAGATAGTGATAAAATCGTTATCAAACTTGATAATGAAAGTACCTCATTAATTGAAATTGCTGATGCTATTAATAAAACTGATAAAAATATCACAGCTTCAGTAGTTAAAGATAAAACCAATAATTACCATTTGGTTGTCACCTCAAAAAAAGAAGGTACCGAAAATCGCATTAGTATTAATGTTGATGGGGATGATGCCCTAGCAGCCATACTTAATGTCGAATCTGATATTGATGATAAAGGCAATGTGACTTTAAAAAATGCAGCTAGCTCTGGCATGGAGCAAAAAGTTGCCCCGCAAAATGCCCTGCTAGAAATTGACGGTTTTGAATTAGAATCACAAACCAATGAAGCTAAAGACTTATTTCCTGGTTTAACGCTCACCCTAAAAAAAGAAAGTGAAAACGGCAAACCAGATCATTTAATTGTGTCGGAAGACATTGAACCTGCTAAAGCAAAAATCAAAGTTTGGGTCGATGCTTATAATGAATTCCAAACACTCGCCTCTGAATTAACCAAATATACACCAACAGAAAGTGGCACTGCCCCCAATAAAACTAACGGCCCACTTATTGGTGATTCAACTTTACGAGGCATTCAGAGCCAATTACGCACACATGTACGAACAGCCCAAAATAGTGGAGAGCTCAATTTACTCAATAAAATGGGTATCAAGCAAAAACTTGATGGTACCTTAGAAATTGACAATAAAGTTTTAGATAAAGCGCTAAAAGAGAACCCTTCCAGTGTTAAAGTATTTTTTGCTGGTGACGGTGAAAAAACTGGCTTTGGTACTGAAAATTTTAATTTCTTAAAAGATACTTTAGACAGTAAAGAAGGCACCTTACATAACGCCACTGACGGCATACAAAAGAAAAAGAAAAGCCTCGATAAGCGTATTGAACAAACCAATAAGCAAATTGAAAACACTATGGACATCTATCGTCGTCAATTCCAAAATCTCGATAAAATGATGAGTTCACTTAGTAGCACCACAAACTCATTAAGCAGACTTTTAGGTTAATCACTATGTATCAACGTAAGGCCAATCAAGCTTATCAACAAGTCAACTTAGAAAGTGAAATTACCAATGCGACACCTTACCAACTGATTCAAATCTTATTTAAAGGGGCATTAAGTGCCCTTAAACGAGGTGAAATCTTTATGGCGCAAGGCAAAGTGGCAGAAAAAGGTAAAGAAATCTCAAAAGTTATCGACATCATTGACACAGGCTTAAAACAATCGCTAAATTATGAGGCTGGCGGTGAGCTTGCTGAAAATTTAGCAAGTTTGTATGACTATATGGTCATGCAGCTATTACGCGCCAACCTCGAAAACGACGTGGCTTTAGTCCAAGAAGTTTACCAATTACTCTCCGATATCGCGTCTGCATGGCAGCAAATCGGTGCAAATGTGGATGAAAGATAATCAGGTGGACAATAAAAATCCTATCGATTTACAAGAAATATATCGTAATGTCTTAGTATTAAGTGAAAATTTAGTGGCCTTGGCCAAATCTGCACAGTGGGAGACACTAGTTTCTCGTGAAACAGAGTATGTGCTTGCGGTTGAAAATCTCACCGTATTAACCCATGAATACGAACAGCAAGAACCCATTACTGATGAATTTATTCAGTTTTTGCAGCAAATTATTGAGAATGAACGTATCACTAAAGAGTACTTACAAAAACATTTAAATTTTCTCAGTAAAGAAATGAAGCAATTAGAACAAAAGCGGGTACTCAATAATAGCTACGGCCAGTTTAATGATTCAGAGACCCCTTATATTATTAAACCCATGGAATGAGCATTCAGGTGTCAGGCATTTCTAGCTGGCACTTAAACCCTCCGTTTAAAAATATTAGCAATCAATAGATTCGCTATATAACTTGATAACTAAAATCTAACCGCCACATACTTCAACCCGAATCCCACGCGCTACTTATCGTATTCATCGGGAGATTTTAAAATATCGTAGTCGTTTGGAATGAACAAATAAGCAGATAGCTTATTGCTTTAAACGTTTCTGTTTCTTTAATTTTTTCAACAGCATATTACGTTTTAATGTTGATAAGTGGTCGATAAACACTTTGCCGTGTAAGTGGTCAATTTCATGTTGCATCACAATAGATAAAAACTCATCGCTATCAACAATAAATTGTTTACCATTTCTATCGAAAGCTTTCACTTTGACACGTAAAAAACGATCAACATCCGCGTAGATTTCGGGGATAGATAAGCACCCCTCCTGATAGCTTGTTTCCCCTTCACTTTCAATAATTTCAGGGTTAATAAACACCATAGGTTGATTACGGTCATCAGAAATATCAATCACCATTATCGACAACGTTTCAGCAATTTGTGTCGCCGCCAACCCAATACCGCTATCAGTACTGTACATGGTATCTAATAAATCATCGATTAATGTTTGTACTGCCGCGAAATCTGTGACAGGCTTACACTTGATGCGTAATCTTTCATCAGGAATTTCAATAATCGTTCTTACTGCCATCGCTTAAATCCTATTAATTCAATTACTTTAATTCAAATATCTATAAAATATTATCGTCTTTTTATTTTTGTGATTACATGCAAAAAATGTCATATCTGTTTGATTGATGATATCTTTTATTATAACTCAATACCTTAGCGCATGATCAGCGTTTTAATCACTTAACAAAAATAGATTACATAACAAGTTTTACAGAAAAATAACATGTTATATAGAAAAAAACACCTGAATTAGAAAAAATAGTGATGAATTATTTTGATAGGTGTTTTATTCAACAGCTTGTTTTCTTGATTTATCTTTTAGCTCATGGCCTTTACGATTATAGTTTTACACCGCTACCACTATAAAAATTTAACTCATTGATATTTTTATGTAATTTAAAATAAGTCAAATACATAATAAACTTATAGTGTAAATTTTAATTCACTCAATTTAATTAAAATTAATTTCACTTTTAATATATTAATTTATAAATAAATACTAAAAATAGGCTAATCACTTTAATTTTCATTGTAAATGTTACCGTGTTAATTTTAATCAACCACGGATATACCGAACCAAAATCATTAAAAAACTGATTTTACCATTAAAATAAAATTCTTTATTATTACGTTTCACGTTAAAAAGCAAAATTAACTAAACTTAATTTATTAATTTTAATTATTATTTTTTCAATTATATGGAAATTACAGAATGAAAAAGAAATTATTATTAAATAGCATTACTATTACTTTGCTATCGAGTTTATCTTATACCACTATAGCAAATCCAATTATTAATAATGAAACAGTATTAGATGATGGATATGAATATACATATCATACATATAATATGCCCACGCCCTCCTCCTTAGATAACTTAAAAAACAAAACCAATAGTTCTATATATTCAAAACCAGCCCCCTCCTTACATGATTTCAAATTAAAAACCGAGAATCAAAAAAAACCATTATATTTTAATGGCTTAAATGAAAGCAATAAAGAGCAAAATATGGTATCACTAGAGATTACATCACCGTCTCAAGAACCCCACGATTTTGCTACTCATGCCCCCCTTATCTCACCTTTATCAACAACAACTTTAATTTCAACGATAAAAGATAAATTATTAAAACAAGAGCATTCAAATGCAGCCATCCCAACTATGGCTATCATCAGTACTGAAAATGCGTTAGGCAGTAGTGCATTAAACATGCTACTTCTGGAAGGATTTACTGAGGGGCTTATTACTGCATCTACTCCTGTCCTCCCACTGACTCCACCAGCTAAATTTGATACGCTTACTAATAATATCAATTTGAAAAATTCAAATGGACTAAAAAATACTATTTATCAATTGCATACAAAATCAATAAGAACAAATAAATCGGTAATAGAAACAGTAAACAGAGTCAATCATTTAGTTGATGAAATCAAAAATACAAATAAAAATAATCACGAATTAAATAATAAAATAGAAGCTAACTTTAAAAATATAGATAAAGAAATAAGTAATAATAAAATCATTGTTACAAAAATAAAGGCCAATGCCATAAAAACACAAAAAACCAATGATAAAAAGTTTACTGCGTTCGAAAGCAAATATGATAATGCTGTTAATCAACTAGACAACAAAATTGACCAAAGATCTAAAGAGGCTAATTCAGGCATTGCCTCGGTTGCCGCCATGAGCAACATTCCATATGCAACCAATACACGTTTTAGTGCTGGCGTTGGTGCAGGAAACTACAAAAATGGTACCGCGATCGCTGCTGGTGCACAATATCAACTCAAAGAAAACGTAAACTTACGTAGTTCCATATCATGGAATAACTCAGATAGTGCTGTTATGGGGGCGGGTATCGCTTTTGGCTGGTAATTCAGCTGTTAACACCCACAACAGCTAAAGTTATTTTTTAATTACCACTCACTAATAGTGCATAGTGAATAGCTCAATAGTGAATAGTCCCGACATCTTATCGGTGCTATTCACTAGTCATATCTGTTAATTAAATCTACTACAGAAACTGTCTTACAATTTACTCTTGAGTATATGTCACTATCGCAATTGGCGTTGGATTAATGGTAATCCAAAAGTTAGACATACCTGTGGTTGTTTTTGATGATTCGCCAACTTTATTACATGTCGATTCAAGCTGACACTTATCGCTAATTATTTTACTCGTTTCTTTATTAAAACCCTTCGACGTTAAGTAACTAAGCTCACTATTCAATTTACCCGTAAAATTATCAAAATTAGGTTTAGGCAATGAATAATCCTCGACACCGACAAGAGTTGTAACCACTTGGGTAAGGTTATTACCCTCAAATATAAGCTGATTTTGATAGCTCCAATCATTGAATGGCTTTTGATTATCGAACGTGCAAATTGTTTTACCTCCATTGACCTTACAATCACCGCCTTTGATAAAATTGACACTATCGATCGTTTGTCCCCAATTAAGACCAAACGGTGCGTTAGATGCATTATCACACCCAGCCAAAACCAATGCAGTAAAACCAGCAATAATCCATTTCATTCAGTTACTCCCACTATGCATTATTCAATTGTTATTCATCAATACTTCCATCGATAGACTCACTAAAATAGCTAAGTTCAAATAATGGAAAGTGGAGATCTACAGTAAGCTTAAATCATCTTAATTTAAAGCTGATAAATTTGTCTTATACAAATTGCAACGCTTCTCCTGTCCCTATACAATGCTTGGCTTTGTTAGATAGCGTGGCTGTAATAACATAATAAAAATCATAATATTTGTATGTTTGGCAATTATATTGGCACTTTTCCCCGATGAACTCCCCTGCAAGGGCAATATAACCGCATAAAATCGGCTCAATAATGCCTAAATTTGATGGATGAACCACGTTACAGCACTAACGGATTCGTTCTACTCACTTGTAACTATAACTTTAAGTGTAAATTGTGAAGATACTTTTTTCTCTTTCTTTGACCACAGCACTGCTTTCAGGCGTCTGGGCATGGGTTGCTGACGCATTAGGGCTCATCGGGTGGGCCGGATTTTTGGGCTGTACAGCCTATTTTGCCTATCCTAAAGACGGCATCAAAGGACTTGCTGTAACCGCTATCACTGTCGCTAGTGGTGTTGCTTGGGGTTTAATTATTATTCATGCCAGTTTATGGCTAAAAGATTCTCCGAATGTTATCGGATATCTCATCACAGGCGTTATCGCTTTTATAATGTGTATCCAAGCCCATAAATCATGGTTTGCTTATATCCCTGGAACATTTATTGGAGCATGTGCGATATTTGCCGCTCAAGGCGAATGGGCGATAACAATACAATCTTTAATCGTCGGTGTTTTGTTTGGCTATTCCATGAAACAAAGTGGACTTTGGTTATCTCGAAAATTGAAATAATCAATTATCTCAAATTTGTGCGAATACGTAGGAAATCTAAAGAGATAAATTTGGGTAATAAATCAAATAAAAAAAACCGCCATAATGGCGGTTCGAACATAATCAAAATGAAACCAAGGGAAATTCAAGACCAAACTGATAATACATTAAATTCACATACTAACAATATATAACACAATGATTTAACTAATGAATAACAACTATATGAGCCAAGTATGAATACCTAATAATACGGAATAAATAGCAAAAGTATTATTAAAGAAACGATAATACCACTATCATGGTATTCGTTTAATGATTAAAATAGTTGATATGACTGAGTGAATATTCATTAACTAAAATAAGAAACTACACAAGAACGGAGTAATTAGGATTTATCTGTATGATTTTATAAAGCGCCAAAGTAAGAATCAGATTTAAATCTTGCATAAAGTAAAATATAAATAACAAATATTAAATAAGGAAGGAAAAACTAAAAGCATTTTAGTAATAACAAATAGAGATAATAGCGTAAAAATTTACCATAGCGTTAAGTAATAGCGGCGGATATACCGCCACCGTATGCTAATGTTACCCTTTCTTTATTTGCATGCGCCACTGAGCATCTGCGAATTGTTCAAACTCAACAACTTCATGTCCCTCTTCAGCTGCCCAACGAGGTATATTTTCTGTTGCTTGCGCACAATCGTATTCAATGACAAGTAGATCTCCCGTTGCCATCAATTCTATTGCTTTTTTAGCTTCAATTAATGGAAATGGACATAAATGGCCGCATGTATCTAATTTAACTGTATTCATATTGTTTCTCACTTTTTCGTATATTGTGGACGAATGATCGTAAAGTAACTAACAATCCAACTTCCCAGAATGATACAGGGAATAAATGCCCAACCTTGCCATGAAAACCAAGCTGTATTCACTAAAGTATTTCCTAACATACAGCCACCAGCTAACCCACTCCCTACCCCCATAAACAAGCCGCCAATTAGACTTTTGAAAATGACCGGAAAACCTGGATGACGAAATTTAAATTCTCGACTTCCCTTTGCCGCAATAAATGAACCAACAAAAATACCAATCAGTAAAAAACCAGCCCAATTAAAAAATTTCAAATTACCTTCAGTCACTAACGAGAAAAGTTGAGCGCTCGGACCACTAATTCCCAAACCGCCAATTCGCCCATCAGAAAGACTTGAAGGCCATGCTAATAATGCAATAACGCCAATTATTATTGCTGAAATAAAGGGATGCCATCTAGCTTCAAAGAGCAAATGTGCAATTCCTGTTCTTTTAGCTTTCATTCTCGGTATTTTTATCGATGACGTTTTCTTGAGATACCTAAATACCAATAACCCTGTAATTGCGACTAATATAAAAATAGCGATATAAGGGGGGATATTAAATGTCTGAGTGATAGTGCTGTTATCTAATTTTGGGGAGGTGATCGGTTGAAATAGATTTTTTAATATCGACTGCCTAATCAACCAACTTGCAATAACAAAACCCACTACTGCTAAAATACTGCCAATTAACCCCTCTGCTGCTCGATAATAAGCACCTGTTGAGCAAGACCCTGCACATCCCATTCCAATACCAAAAAGAAGTCCGCCAACAATCGTAGCCAACCACGCAAATGCATCTGTCGGAATTTTGGCCAACTCAAAATGGGCGAAAATAAATAAGCCGACACTCTGAATAGAGATAACAATTAAAATTGCAATCAGCATTCGAGTATCACGAAAAAGATAGAGATCGCGTAAGCCGCCAGCCATACAAAAGCGTCCACGTTGCATTACAAAGCCGAGAAGAATTCCTAAGAAAAGCCCGGAGAGATGAGATAAACTTATCATAAGCATCATTCCTATTGAAAACGGATATTCTACTTAGGATAAAATTTAATTTTTTAGATATAAGTCATGCAATATTTAAATAATTTTTATTTTGCCAAATGATAACTTGCATTCAACTTATCAACTATTTCTTCAAAACTTACCCTTCCATCTAAGCAAATAGTGAACCAGTGATTTTTATTCATATGATATCCGGGGAGATATTTATCATTATCAATTATTTTTTCTTTATCTTCTGGACGCATTTTTAAATCTATAATCTCAATAATGCCTTCACCAGATACGCCTATTTTACTTCTTTCAACGGTTAATAATGCAGCAAACCATTTTTGATTATCCAACCGTCTCACAATCGCATTATTGGGAAATTTAGCCCATAAATATTCAAACTCAATGGAATATTCAACGTTAACGTACTCAATAATTTTATTGGCTAGTTCCGACTTAAAAACATTGTTATCAAAACATTTCTCGATGATATCCGATAATATTTGATTATACTCTTGGCGAACAAGGCCAACAAATTCGCCTGTCGATGTTGGGTTTAAATGCAAAGTATATTCTTCTCCTGCATCCAAATCCGTTAACATTGTATGAACTACACCAGAAAGCGAAATAGTTATTTTTAAATGAAAACCACTGCTTTTTAATGTGCATTCATACTCATAACATTGGTCACCTAAGATAAAGCCATAATCAATCAAACGACCGAAATTAGGCTTTTTATTTTTAAAATCAACACGTTCAATTGTATTCATTGCACACCATAGCGTTAAACGGATTAATATAAAAAATTTATTACATCTTAACACCTTAAGCTTTATCATCACCCTATTGTTGGATTATTGCAATCTCAACTTAGCATACTCTAAATTAACTATGATTTTTTTAATTAGAATTAGGCCATTGTAGACTTGCCAATGCAATGAATAGTTCGTGAGTAAAAGCCATATCTAAATTCTAGATAAATAAAAATAAGAAGTTATTTTAAAGTAACTGAAATACATAAAAAAATCATTATAGTTCTTAATAAATGTGAATGTTATTTATTACGATACTCTCTAAATTAAACTTTATAGTCTTTTTCCTATTGTAGTTAAAATCTGAAAACATATTTATCTTATTACATCATAGTAATTAACATTATAATACTCACCCCCTTTAGATTCAAACTGGTTATTTACTTAGGTTTAATTGCGTTATAATATTAAGTTTAATTAAATACAACTATTACCTCTATTCAGAAATTATTACATAGAGGTACTTTAATTTTTTATTTACAGTGAATCTATTATGAATAAAAGCAAAATAAGTATGGCAGTTGCCATTGGTATTTCATTTTTTGTTGTTCAAAGCTATGCAGCTGAAAAGAAAATTGAAATTGAAAAAAAAATAGACTTGGATGGTCGTAAAGGATTAAATTCTGAAGCTTTTCATCTTTCCAATGATGGACAAATCATTGCAGGAAAAATGACTACTGCTATGGGTGATGACAACGTTTTCCATTGGATCACTAATTCAGGAATGACTAATATCGGTACAATTCAACCCAATAATCAAGGTCAAGTTTCTATCAATGGTCTTTCCCGTGATGGTTCAACTATTATTGGTATAGCACAAACTAAATATGGTAACGACACCGCTGTTCGTTGGACTAAATCAAGTGGTTTGGTTCCCCTAATAGGTGCTGGTATCTCTTATGCTCAAGCAGTATCACGCGACGGAAATGTAATTACTGGCCAAATATCAATGGGACCTAATGCAACTGCATTTGTTTGGGAAAACGGCAAAGATACTGTTAGCTTTAAAACAATTGGAACACTTCGAGCTGACCACTCTGGTAATTCCGACCCTAATAGCATCTCAGCAGATGGCTCAACAATTGTAGGGGACTCCAGTACTGATAATGGCTCTACAAATGCATTTATGTGGACTAAAGAAACTGGAATAGTTAGCTTAGGCACGCTAGAAAAAAATAATATAGGATCATCATCAGCCAATGGTGTTTCTACAGATGGGCGCGTCATTGTCGGCTTTTCAACTACTGAAGATACATCGCACCAAGCCTTTAGGTGGACAAAAGCTGATGGTATGCAAAGCCTAGGCTCAATACGCACAGATAAAACTTATTCTACAGCAGATTTTGTTTCTAATGATGGTTCTATTGTAGTGGGAGCCGCTACAGTCGGAACTGGCCCCGCCAGTGCCCCCCATCCTGAACAAGCTTTTCGCTGGACTGAAAAAACGGGCATGGTAAGTATAGGCAGCTTAGCGAACAATGATACAACATTTTCAGAAGCCCATGATGTCAACGATGATATCTCTGTTATTGTTGGTGAGTCCGAAAATGCGAAAGGTGATACCAATGCATTTCGTTGGACTGAAAGCTCTGGCATGATGAACTTAGGCACATTAAAAGTTGATAATAGTGGTTCTTCAACAGCCTATGCTGTTTCAAATGATGGTCTTATTGTTGCAGGAGCCGCATCGACGGACGATAATGATATTCACGCTACCCTTTGGAAAATAAAAAGTTCAACTAAACCTGTTGACCCTACTAAACCTGTTGACCCTACTAAGCCTGTTGACCCTACTAAGCCTGAAATTGTAGTTGTTGATGCGACCAATTCAAGTCGTGCAATGGCTCGTACCGCAGAGCGTGGCTTTAAAGTACTCGATTTTTATCAAAGCAAATTAAATAATCTTAGCTATAGCCGTTGCCAACTAGGTGATAGTAATTACTGTGTCGGTATATTTAGTGAATATAATAATGTAAGCAATAACCATCAAGTTGCTACAGGTCTATATAGCACATTACGCCTACCCGTAGAAAATTGGACAGTTGGGGCAGCCGTCAATTTCGCAAACAGTACAACATTAAGTGATAACTACGACACTCGTGGCTCAAATCAACCCGCAGTGGGCTTGTTTACGCGCTATCAACAAAATCGAAATAATAATGGCTTTTATGCCGATATATCCGCTTCTTATTTAAACCAAGATGTAAGCATCTCTCGTGATACACTAAAAAACACTGAAAATGGTAAAGGTGACGCAACAGTTAAAGGCTATCAAGCTCGTCTTAGCATTGGGTACGGAATACCTGTGACTAACCAAACCCAAATTCAACCTGAAATAGCATTAACTCACAAAAAAATCAGCCGTAGTGGCTATACTGAGCATCAAAATGCAGAGTTCGCTGCTAAATATGGTCGTATGGGCAATGAACGCACTGATTTGCAGTTGGGTATGAATTTTAAACATGAATTCAATGAGATGCTTAATTTAGATGGCAGTATTGGTAGTGATTTCAAATTAAATAGCGAACGTGATGCCTTTAATGGGTACATATCGCATATTGGAGCCTACTCTTATGACAAAGGTGACGAACGTAATGTTTCACCTTATGCATCCCTCGGTATTAATATGAATGTTACTAAAAATTCAACCATTCGCGCATCAACAAAGTGGCAACAAACCGCGTATGAACACGATGGTGTGCAAGGTGTTTTAAGTTACTCTTACTACTGGTAAGTTGTTAATCAAATGATTTAGGGGTCTGATGTTAAAATTTACATCTAAAATAGACCCCTTAATCTTATAAACCCTGTCAAATAACTCACTGTTATACTTGATAAAAATATGCCACAAACTATTGATATTCATAATGAAAAATCATAAATATCAATAGAACATTAATTTTATTTTCTTTTTAAGAAAAGATTTTATAAGTGAACGTATTTTCAATATCGCACCTTCTAAGTAAAAGCGATTCGTTAACGTGTAAGGTTAATAAAATATATATAACCCTTCCAGTTTAAGCGATTAAATTCAATAACCATAGGCTATTTATGACTTATCCTAATTGGGTCATTGTTTATAGCAAAGTTAATTTGAATATAAAAAGTTAATCCAAGACATCAAGACGAATAGTAAAAGATAGCTAATACAATACTACTTTTAGCTCATAGGCAATCGGCTGAAGGTTATAATCACGACCTTCGGTCTGCACTCAAAGTAAATAACTTTTTATTTTAAGCTCAAATAATTAATTATACTTTGTGAAAATTTTGGGTGAAATGTATTCTAAATCCAAAATTACAAAAGATCTTTGCTCCTAGACGACAAAAAATAACGATGACCTAATGACTATTTTGAATAAAAATGCCCTACCGCTACTCCAAGCAAAAAACGGTAAGGCAATTAATTCATAATATCCAATTAAATATAGTATCACACTGGCATTGACATAATTTCTTGATAAGCTGACACCAGCTTATTTCTTACCTGAATCCCCATTTGTAGGCTCAAGCTCGCTTTTTGCATATCAACCATCACATCATTTAGGGAAATATCTTGTTTACCTAGCGTAAAGTCTTCGACTTTCTGTGCTGATTGATTACGTACCTGATTGATTTGATTAACGGATGCAACTAAGTGATCGGCAAAACCAACAGGCTCAATGATAGGCTTAGTTTGATTTGTCGCTTGTGTCGCCACAACATTTAGCTGTGATAAAACGCCTTCAATTGCTTGGATTGTCATCTTTTTCTCAACTTGTTATAGAGTAAATTCTTTCAAAAAATTATTTAGCTTGCCTACCCTACCACACCATTTTTAACTTGAAGCCGATAAATAACACCTAAATTAGGGGCTGATTCCGTCATTAGAACCCAACAAAGCATTAAATAATAGCAGCGTAAAAAAGTGACGTTACGAAGAGGGAAATAACATTGTTTCACCAAAAGTATTTTCATCCGTCTAGTCTGCAAAGCAGGGAATATTTATGAGTGCCGCATCTAAAGATACGGGAGAGGCCAAAACAGGTTTTGCCTCAATTGTTGAGAGTATAAAAGCCAATCCTAAAATACCGTTAATTATTGCCGGTGCTGCAGCGATATCGATTGTTGTCGCCCTTCTTCTCTGGTTACGCAGCCCTGACTATCGCGTACTGCTTAGCAATTTGAGTGCTAAAGACGGTGGCGAAATTGTAAGTCAGTTGACTCAGATGAATGTACCATATCAAATTGCTGATAATGGTAGTGCCATTTTGGTTCCCGCGGATAAAGTCCATGAATTACGCCTAAAATTGGCACAAACGGGTTTACCTAAAGGTGGTAATACCGGATTTGAGTTACTTGATAAAGAACAGTTTGGTATTAGTCAGTTTAGTGAACAAATTAACTACCAACGTGCTTTAGAAGGTGAATTATCTCGTACAATTGAATCACTTAGCCCAGTACAAAGTGCTCGGGTACATTTAGCTATTCCCAAACCGACTCTTTTTGTTCGTGAACAAAAATTACCAACAGCGTCAGTCACCGTCGGCTTATTACCTGGCAGAATGCTTGATGAAGGTCAAATCAACGCTATCGTACATATGGTGTCAAGCAGCGTAACGGGTCTGACAGCCGCTAACGTGATTATTGTTGATCAGACAGGTCGTTTGCTAACGAATAATGATAATAGCCAGCAATCCGCGAACAACGCGCAAATCAAAATGACAAAAGAGATGGAGTCACATCTCAAACAACGCATTGAAGATATTTTGTCACCATTAGTCGGTCGTGCAAATATTCATGCACAAGTTACCGCCCAAATGGATTTCTCTAAAGTTGAACAAACTTCCGAAGAATATAAGCCAAATCAAAAACCTGATGATGCCGCTATCCGTTCGCGCCAAAACAGCCAAAGTACGCAAAATAGCAACGGCGGTCCAGGCGGTGTTCCGGGTGCACTATCCAACCAACCTGCTAGTGCGCCTAATGCTCCAATAGAAACCAATAAAGATAATAAAGACACACAGCAAACCGCTAACACGCGTAATACGACAGTTAACTCGCAAAGCGATGAAACGACGAATTACGAAGTGGATCGCAAAATTAGTCACACCCAGCGACAAATCGGCGTGGTTGATAGGCTTTCTGTCGCCGTTATCGTTAATTATCATTCTCAGCAAGGTGAAAGTGGTCCAGAAATGAAACCATTGCCACCAGAAATGATGAAACAAATTGATGCATTAACCCGTGAAGCGATGGGCTACTCTGCTAACAGAGGCGATTCAATCAACATTACAAACTCATTATTTACCGATGAGTCACCGATTGAAGCTGAGCCATCGATGCTGGATAACCCGCAGTTGATCGCCCAAGCCTTGGATTATGGAAAAATTCTGCTGATTGCCATTATTGCTTGGTTTATGTGGCGCTTTGGTATTAAACCTCAATGGGTTAAATACCGTAAAACACAACAAGCACAAGCGGATGCCGATGTTTTTGTCGCGACACAGAAAATTGCACCATTCGTCGTAGAAGAAGAAATTGATGAAGAGATGGATGAGAAAACACGTCGTCGTCTGACTCGTCAACGTGTGAGTGCTGAAATTCAAAGTCAACGTATTCGTGAAATGGCCGAAAAAGACCCACAAGTGGTGGCTATGGTTATCCGTCAGTGGTTAGGAAAATCGCAATGAGTTTAAGTGGAACAGAAAAAAGCGCCGTAATGCTAATGACTCTCGGCGAAGATCAGGCTGCGGAAGTATTTAAGCATCTGAATCCAAAAGAAGTTCAACAATTGAGTATGGCGGTGTCTAACATGCGCCAAATCTCCAACAATGAACTGGCGGAAGTGTTAACCGAATTTGAAGAATCAGCCATTCAGTTTGCAGCATTGAATATCAACACTAACGATTACCTACGTTCAGTGTTGATCAAAGCACTTGGCGAAGAACGCGCATCAAGCTTGCTCGAGGATATTTTCGAAAAACAAGAAACCACTTCAGGTATCGAAAGCCTCAACTATATGGAACCGCAAACCGTTGCCGATATCATTCGTGATGAACATCCGCAAATCATCGCAACCATATTGGTTCACTTAAAACGTAACCTTGCAGCCGATGTTTTAGAGTTATTTGAAGAGCGTCAACGCAATGACATTATGCTACGTATCGCAACCTTTGGTGGCGTACAGCCAGCGGCATTAGCAGAGCTGACTGAAGTTCTTAATAACTTGCTTGATGGCCAAAATCTCAAACGCAGCAAAATGGGCGGCGTAAGAACCGCGGCAGAAATTATCAACTTGATGAAAAATCAGCAAGAAGAAAGCGTTATCGATGCAATGCGTGATTACGATGGTGAGCTGGCTCAGCGTATCATTGATGAAATGTTCCTATTCGAAAATCTTATCGAAGTGGACAACCGCAGCATTCAGCGTGTTCTACAAGATGTTTCTACCGATTCGTTGGTTATTGCCCTCAAAGGCAGCAATCAAGCGCTGCGCGACCATTTCCTCAACAATATGGCCGCACGTGCAGCCGAAATTGTTCGCGACGATTTGGAATCTCGTTCACCAGTGCGTATGTCACAAGTGGAAAGCGAGCAGAAAGCCATCCTACAAGTGGTTCGCCGTTTAGTCGAAAAAGGCGAAATTGCGATAGGTGGTGGAGACGATGTCTATGTCTAAGTCAACAAAATCAAACGAACAATGGCAGCCTTGGCAACTACGTGAGCTTAATCAATGGGAGCTTAATTCCTCAGGAATTCCTTCATTAAGTAATGTACCTGAGCCAGATGTGCCTAAGATCCCCTGTCTTGAGCCAAAAGAGGTGTTAGAGCAAATTAATTTGCTGGATAACATCAAAGCAGAGGCTCAGCGCACGGGCTTTCAGCAAGGTCATGAAAAGGGCCAACAAGAGGGTTATCAAGCCGGTTTTGAGCAAGGCCTACGAGCAGGAGAAGAACAAGGTCGCGAGCAAGCGCTCGCCCTGCAACAGCCCGTTATCGAAACTTGGCAAAAATTGCTGTCTGAGTTTAATTATTCTCTAGATACCTTTGATACGGTAGTGACCACCAAGCTGCTGCAAATTGCATTAACTGCGGCTAAGCAAGTTTTGGGCCAATCTACCGTTTGTGATGGTACTGCATTACTTGAAGAAATCAGTAACCTATTACAACAAAAACCTGTCTTCAGTGGTCAGCCTGAATTGCATGTTAATCCAAATCATTTTGAGTTGATTGAACAGCACCTTGGCTCACTGCTGAATCTTAATAATTGGCGTCTAGTGGCTGATCCAAAATTGCATATTGGTGGTTGCCGTGTTGTCGCTGAAGATGGCGAAATTGACATGACCGTTGCCACTCGTTGGCAAGAACTGTGCCGGTTATATGCACCGGAGAGCTTATCATGACCGCTCGATTAGGGCGCTGGATTGCAGCACTCGATGGTTTTGAATCTCGAATGAAAGGCATCCCAATGGTGCGCCAATACGGCCGCCTGACTAAAATCACCGGATTGGTGATGGAAGCCGAGGGCATCAAAATGCCCTTGGGCGCCACCTGTTTTATCGAGCGTTCTATGAATGGCGGTACTGATGAGGTCATTTGTGAAGTTGTCGGCTTCAATGGCCCTCGCATGTTATTAATGCCATTAGCCGATTTAGAAGGTATTGCGCCCGGGGCACGTGTTTATGCACAATCTACTGGTGATGAAGGACAAACTAGCCGTTTATTACCTCTGGGTAATGAGCTGCTCGGCCGCGTGCTAGATGCACAAGGTAATCCCCTTGATGGTAAAGGCGTACTCGAAGTTAAAACACGCGCTCCGCTAATTACTCCACCTATCAACCCATTAGAACGATCGCCAATTAATAGCGTACTCGATGTTGGTGTCCGCGCCATTAATGCCTTACTCACCGTCGGTCGTGGCCAGCGCATGGGTTTATTTGCTGGTTCTGGCGTCGGTAAAAGTGTGCTTCTCGGTATGATGGCGCGCTTTACTCAAGCCGATATTATTGTGGTTGGATTAATTGGCGAACGTGGCCGAGAAGTTAAAGACTTTATTGAAAATATTCTAGGTGCCGAAGGCTTAAAGCGCGCCGTTGTCGTCGCGGCGCCTGCGGATGTTTCCCCACTATTGCGCATGCAGGGGGCATCCTATGCTACACGTATTGCTGAATATTTTCGCGACCTCGGTATGAGTGTTCTATTAATTATGGACTCACTTACCCGCTACAGTATGGCGCAGCGTGAAATTGCATTAGCTGTCGGTGAACCGCCTGCCACCAAGGGATATCCACCTTCTGTTTTCGCCAAACTTCCGGCCTTAGTTGAACGAGCGGGTAATGGTAAAAATGGCGGCTCAATCACGGCATTTTATACCGTATTGACCGAAGGGGATGATCAGCAAGACCCTATAGCTGACTCTGCTCGCGCTATTCTTGATGGCCACATTGTGCTTTCTCGTTCTTTGGCTGAATCAGGACATTATCCTGCGATTGATGTTGAGGCTTCCATCAGTCGCGCAATGACTGAATTAATCACCAAAGACCATTATCGTAAAATTCAACGCTTTAAACAGCTGACATCAAGTTACCAACGCAACCGAGATTTAATTAACGTCGGTGCTTACGCAATGGGAACCGATCCTTTACTTGATTCAGCCATTCAGTATTACCCACGTATGTCTAAATTTTTACAGCAAGATATTGATGAACGTTGTGATTATCAAACAGCTTGTGAGCAACTTATACAGGTTGTTCCAAGTGAATAGCGAGGGGATAAATGTCAAATAACAATGCCTTAGCCACATTATTAAGCTTAGCTGAAAAAGCCTCCGAAGAGGCGGCGAAAGTATTGGCACAGGTACGTCAAACTCATACGCAAATGAGCCAACAACTCAATATGTTGGAAAATTATCAGTCAGAGTACCGACAAAAACTAAATCAAACTCTGCACGCTGGAATGGCGTCTGACAAATGGCAAAATTATCAACAATTTCTAGTGACTCTAGAGCTCACCATTGAACAGCAACAACAGCAACTGACTATGTGGGAGCAACGAGTTAACGACGCCAACCGCCATTGGCAAGAAAAACAACAACGAGTCAACGCGTTTGATACCTTAATTCAACGCGCAGAACATACCGAATGCCAACGTCAAAATCGTTTAGAGCAAAAACAGATGGATGAATTTGCCCAACGAGCGACTTTACGGAGAATCCAATAAATGGATGTCAACGCGAACTTACTGCCTACTGCTTCACCAGCTAATACTGCTAAAAATATCAATTCGCAAAAAAATGAAACACATACTGATGAAAATCAAGCTACTGCGTTGCCATTTCAAGCCGTATTAGAGAGCCAACAACCCGCGCCTAAAAATACACAAGCGGATGCTTCCACAAAAACGCCAAATGATGAAAATGGACTGAATAAGCAAATTGTCTCGGATAAGCTCGCTGAATCAAAAACTGAGGCAACTTCGCAACCGCCAATAACCAAAGAAAGTGCTGAAAATACCCTTGATCAGCTCAATTTCAGTCGTAATTTGCGCGCTGATAACGGGTTAGCAATAGACAGCACACAAACTGCACTGAAAGCCGAGCTTCTGACAGGTAAGCAAGAGGGTGAACAAGCGTGGCAAGATAATTTAAAGTTATCTTTAACCGATCGCATACAGACTACATCTACGACAACTATCACTACAGATAAGCAAACAACCCTCGGTGTATTCACCCAGAAGATGCAACCGTTGAATGATGATATACAAAATGCCTCACAAACTGATGGTAAGCATTTAATTGGCTCACAGTTGGAATTAGCGGACGAAGAAAAAACGCCAACTTTGGGTGTATTTATCAAAAATGAAAAAGATGAACGCCGCGATCAGCCACTTTTTTCGCTAGATAATCATCGTGATATCACCACTAAAAAATTAACTGAAGACTTTGCGCCTCTGAATAAAAAAGTTGTCGATAAAGAACCGTTATCGAGCCTACAAACTATCGTATCAGACAGTATCAATAGTGGTGCAAAAGGCGCATTTACAATCCAAAGTGAAACTGGGGCTTTTGCTAGCTCACAAACTCACCAAGCAACAACACAAGCCATTAGCATGATGCCTACGCAGTCAACGGCACAAGCAGCGGCGATGAATGCGCCAATGGCTCCACCCACTTTGCATCTCAATAGCCAATTGGGAAGTGAAGCTTGGCAACAACAGCTAAGCCAACATATGCTATTTTTCTCACGCCAAGGTATTTCACAGGCTCAGATTCGTTTACACCCCGAAGAACTCGGTTCCCTGAATGTTCATTTGCGTATTGAAGACAACCAAGCTGTGATGCATTTCGTTTCACCTCATAGTCATGTGCGCGCCATTATGGAGTCTATGATGCCTGTTTTGCGCAGTGCATTGCAGGAAAGTGGCATTAACTTAGCACAAGGCTCGGTTGGGCAAGATAATTTCAATCAACAATCCGATTCCCAACAGCAAAACGCCACCCATCATGATGGAAAAATTACGGCGACGCATTCAACGGCCGGTGCCGTCGGGATCAGTGAGGCGAGTGCAATCAATTCCGTTAATAACAATACGGCTCGCCAAGGTGGCATCAACACTTTCGCATAATTAATAAACAAATGGCGGTGATTTTATAACTGAAGCCCAGAGTTACCGCCTTTTTGTTTCGTTTTTCACTCCTTTAACTCTACGCAAGCAAGCCATAATGCTAGAGATCATAAAGTAAAAACCCATTTGGGTTTGGCATCTAAGAAACAGGAATTCAGCTAACATGTCGTCTTCACGCAATGAATCTAAGAGTTCGAATAAAGGGTTGATCATACTGTTCGCCCTTCTCGCCCTAGCCGGTGCTGGTTTTGGTGGTTATAGCTGGTGGATGACACAACAAGAGGCTCATGTCACAAATGAAGACGAAAAACGTCCTAATATGCCTCAACCGATTTTTATGGAGCTGGAACCTTTTACCGTTAACCTGCCAGGGTTAAGCGACGCACCAGATCGCGTGCTCTATATCCATATCACCTTGCGTCTTGCGAATGAGAAATCACGTAAACAACTTCATGAATATATCCCTGAAGTACGTAGCCGTATATTGCTTCTGCTTTCAGAACAACAATCTAAAATAATGAGCACTCATGAAGGCAAGCTGAAATTGATGAAAGAAATTAAGGGTACGCTAACTCCTGCTTTGATCCCCGGAGATACCGATCAGGATATTTCCGATGTGCTATTTACTACTTTTATTCTGCGATAATTCTAATGAGCGATAATATTTTATCTCAGGCTCAAATTGATGCGCTACTGAATGATGATGCGCCATCAACCAATACGCCTGCTCCCGAGCATCAAGGAAAAGATAATATCCGACCATATGACCCGAATACTCAACGTCGAGTTATTCGGGAGCGGATGCAATCCCTTGAAATCATTAATGAACGCTTTGCTCGTCAATTCCGTATGGGCTTATTTAATATGTTACGCCGTAGCCCAGATATTACGGTCGGTGGCATTAAAATCGAGCCATATCATGAATTTGCTCGAAATCTACCCGTACCCACAAACTTAAACTTAATTCACATGCCACCTTTACGTGGTACTGCCTTGTTCACATTTGAACCCGCGCTAGTTTATATCGCTGTGGATAATTTATTTGGCGGAGATGGTCGGTTCCCTGTCCGTTCAGAAGGCAAAGAGTTTACTAATACCGAACAGCGTATTATCAATCGAATGCTTAAATTAGCCTTAAATGCTTATCGCGATGCATGGAAGCCAATTGCCGATATCGAAGTTGAATATGTTCGTTCTGAAATTCAAGTTAAGTTTACCAATATCACCACGTCACCGAATGACATTGTCGTTACAACGCCGTTTTTAGTCGAAATTGGTAACACTGTGGGTGAATTCAGTATTTGTATTCCGATTGCCATGATTGAGCCACTGCGTGAGCGTTTAATTAATCCCCCAGTGGAGCAAGGACATCAAGAAAATGAAGCTTGGGTCACCAATTTAGTCACTCAAGTGAAACGTTCTGAACTTGAACTCGTCGCTAATTTTGTCGATATTCCGCTACGAATTTCCCGATTACTGCAACTCCAAAAAGGGGATGTTATCCCTATAGATAAGCCAGACCGCCTGATGGTGAATGTCGATGGCGTGCCGGTATTGACCAGTCAATACGGAACCCAAAATGGCCAATATGCGTTGCGCGTAGAACATTTGATTAACCCTGTTTTAAACACTCTAGATGAGGAAAGTACCAATGAGTGAGGCGAAGAATTCTTCTGATGCATCAACCAATCAAGACACTGAAGACCTGTGGGCTGAAGCACTAGAACTGCAAAAAAAAGCGGAATCCGCCGCCTCAGGTGCGCAAGCCTTTGATAGCTTTGATGGGCAAAATCCACTCAATCAGTTATCTGATATCAATCTGATTATGGATATTCCCGTTCGCCTTTCGGTGGAATTGGGTCGCACTAAAATGACTATCAAAAAATTACTGAGTCTATCTCAAGGCTCGGTCGTGTCTCTGGATGGTTTAGCTGGTGAGCCTTTGGATATTCTGATCAATGGTTACTTAATCGCTCAAGGTGAAGTGGTCGTGGTTTCGGATAATTATGGTATTCGAATTACTGACATCATCACGCCATCTGAACGTATGCGCCGCTTAAGTCGCTAAGCTAATAAACAGGTGAATAACTGAATATGACATTACCGACTGAAACTCAACAGACGCCGAACAACGCGCCATTTTTATCTAGCACTATCATGCCAAGTGAACCTGCTGCGCCGGCTATCAATCATAATGATAGTTTGATACAAATTTCGGGGTCTCTTGGCGGTATTATTTTATTGATACTTGTCGGCGCTTGGTTGGTTAAAAAATTAGGCTTTGCACCCAAAAAAATGGGTAAAAACCAAATTATTAATGTTAAAGGCAGTTGTTCACTGGGTAATAAAGAGCGCGTTGTCGTGATTGAAGTTAATAATGAATATTTAGTGCTCGGCGTTACGGCTCAGACCGTCAATTTGTTGCATCAATACCCTGCTCAATCAGAAAATGAATTTGATGCACAATTAGAGCCACTCACGTTTCAATCTTTATTAAATAAAAAACAAGATGCCGCCAAAAAAGCGGCTTCGGTTGTACCTATTTATAAGTAACCGGAAGCGCACATGTTATCTTTAAAACCGACCGCGGTTATTGCTGCGCTCTTGTTTATTCTGCCCAACAGCGCTTTCGCAGCGCTACCCGCAGTTATCAGCCATACGCTCGCTGATGGTGGCCAAACATGGTCATTGCCTGTACAAACACTGCTATTTTTAACACTACTTGGTTTTATCCCTGCATTACTATTAATGATGACCAGTTTCACCCGTATCATTATTGTGCTGGGATTATTGCGAAATGCGCTAGGTACCCCTTCTGCACCACCCAACCAAGTGCTGCTAGGATTAGCTCTGTTCCTCACCTTTTTTGTGATGTCCCCCGTGGCAGATCAGGTTTACCGTGAGGCATATCAACCTTTTAGTGAAGATAAAATTAGCCTTGAAATCGCCTTAGAGAAAGGAACTGCGCCGTTTAGAACCTTTATGTTAGGGCAAACTCGTGAGTCAGACTTAGCATTGTTCGCACGTATCGCCAAAATTGGTGATATTCAAGAAGCTAAAGATGTTCCGATGCGAATTTTAGTACCTGCGTTTATTACCAGTGAGCTAAAAACAGCATTTCAGATCGGTTTTACCATTTTTATTCCTTTTCTGATCATCGACCTCGTTGTCGCCAGTGTTCTGATGGCGTTAGGTATGATGATGGTGCCACCTGCAACTGTTTCGTTGCCATTTAAATTAATGCTATTTGTACTGGTTGATGGCTGGCAATTGTTGCTTGGTTCATTATCGCAAAGCTTTTTTAATTAGGAATTATTATGACACCTGAATCCGTTATGGCGATGGGCACTGAAGCAATGAAGATTGCGCTAATGCTAGCGGCACCTTTACTGCTAGCCGCCCTTGCTGCTGGTTTGATTATCAGTTTGCTACAAGCCGCGACTCAGGTTAATGAGATGACGTTGTCATTTATTCCTAAAATATTATCTGTAATTTCGGTATTAATTATCGCTGGCCCTTGGATGCTAAACTTGCTCACTGACTATATACGCGCCTTATTTACTAATCTGCCGTTTATAATTGGTTAGCAATGTTAACCATCACCAGTGAAACACTCACACTGTGGCTTAGCCAAGGTTTTTACCCTTTCATACGCCTTTTGGCGCTGTTTGGTACAGCGCCATTTTTTAATGAAAAACAATCAGTAACTAAAGTTCGCGTCATGCTAGCGTTCTTTATTGTTTTGATTGTATCGCCGCAACTTCCCGTGGTTAATATTCCACTGTTTTCTGCTATGGGTTTATGGGTGATTGTTCAGCAAATGGTGATTGGTGTCGCTATGGGATTAACGATGCAAATGGCTTTTGCTGCTGTACGCCATGCGGGTGAAGTGATTGGCTTGCAGATGGGATTATCTTTTGCGACCTTTTTTGACCCGACTGGCGGCCCTAACATGCCGATTCTAGGCCGTATTTTAAATCTTATTACACTATTACTTTTTCTCGCCTTTGACGGCCATTTATGGCTAATTTATATTTTAGTTAGTTCTTTTGACCTACTACCGATTCAAACGGCTCCTTTAAATCGAGATGGTTTTTGGGTCTTTGTACAATTCGCTAATACCATATTTATCAATGGATTAATGCTGGCATTGCCCTTTATTATTTTATTTTTAATCCTCAACCTTGCCCTCGGTATATTAAACCGCATGACCCCGCAACTCTCCGTATTTGTCGTCGGTTTCCCCCTCACCCTGACAATTGGCATCAGTATGTTAGGCGTGCTTATTTCCATTCTCCCCAGCTACACAGAACGTCTTATTAGCCAAGCCTTCGAGCAACTATCACTGATGTTTAATTTATTTGTTTGATGGTTTTTGACAACGGTTATCTATTGCATATTTAAAATACGCACTCAAGCGCTGTAAAAACAATTTGAAATTTTCAAAGTAGATTTAAGCACCAGATATGTGGTACTTGGGATCGTCGTGGCTGTATCAGGCGGTAAGCTCGGCGGCTTAACAGCATGGGACTTATAAGAAACAAAAAAACAAGGTTAACTAAGCAGACACTTAAACGGAATTACGCTATCCTATTTGCCTTAAGGATAATTCAAAAGGATTAGTGACATGTCAGAGAAAGACTCTCCCGAAATTGATGAATGCCAGCATGTTTCATATCATCTCCCTACATGGAATAAAGAAGGAAGATGCAGTTGGGTTGACCTTCAACTCCAACATAAGTCGCTTAATGCACAAGCAAAATGCATTGTTCCGCCCACAAAAGTTATTCCGGTTATTTTTATTCCTGGGATTATGGGGACTAATCTTAAAGATAAAAATAATAAACCAGTTTGGCGAGCAGACAAGTTTATGGGAGTGGATACGCTATATCTCGCTACGTCTACTGGAGAAAGAAGGCGGCAACTTTTAAATGTGGAATCTACTTTCGTTGACAATAAAGGTAAGTATATTCAGAGTGATAATTCTTCGTTTGTTAATAATAAAAAAGATAATACATCATTTAGTGATGATGGATATATGTTACCTAAAAGAAAAGAACGCGGTTGGGGAGAGGCGCTTTTTTTAAGTTATGGGACTTTTCTTGATGTGCTTCAATCGGCGTTGCTTGATGACTGGCAACAAGACATGTTTAACATAAAGAGAAGGGATAAAACCAAGTCTCTTCAATATAAAGGTGATAAATCAACTGGGGTATTAAGACAACTCGTTAATAACTCGATAGGTGGAACCAATGAAGCCTTATTGACTGAAGATGAGTTAAATCACTTTGAACATTTTTTATTTTCTGTTCATGTGTATGGCTATAATTGGCTTGAAGATAATGCGATTTCTGCGGCTAATCTTACGAAGTATATTGATAACGTTTTAGAGACTTATAAATATCAACATGGGTATGGTTTGGCTATTGAAAAAGTCATTATTCTAACCCATTCAATGGGCGGACTGATTGCCCGTTATGCCATGAATCCCCCAGAAGGCACATTTCAAGGGTGCCAAGATAAAGTGTTAGGTGTGGTACATGGCGTTATTCCTGATTTAGGTTCACCTGCTGCTTATCGGCGAATGAAGGTAGGTGCAGCGCAAGAAGGTATGGCCGGAAAAGTATTAGGTGCTACTGCAAAGGAATTGATGTCAGTATTAGCGTTTGCACCTGCCCCCTTGCAACTTCTCCCTTACCCTAAATATAAATGCTCATGGCTCACCATCGAAAGTGCTGGCAGCTATCCTGCCACCGTTGATGTTACCACGGGCAAATTTGATCCTTTTAACGACATTTATTTGCGCAAGGATGTGTGGTGGCGATTATACGAGCCAGATATTCTAGATAAAAATCCAAGCGATATTAACAATAATTGGAAGCAATATTTTAACTTGATGAAAGATAATATTAAAATATTTATGGAACATCAGGAAAAAAGACAATATCACCCAAATACCTACGTTTTTTACGGTACTGAAGTCAAATCAGATAACACGCTGACGTGGTCAACGGAAAAGGTCGTTCCATTGAAGGTAAGACCAAAACGTCCTTTAGTTTTTAATCCCGAAAATAACCAGCGAATTGTGTATTCCGGAGGGAATGAGACGAATAATGCCTTAGGGTTATGGGATGGCAGTTCTTATCAATATACTCAATTTCGATTGGTCTCTTCTCAAGGTGCAGGAGATGGCACTGTCCCTGTCGAATCACTGGTTGATATTATTAATAGTGCGTCAGTTAAAAGTAGTTTGGCAACCAATGTCGACCATCAAAACGCCTACGCAGTAGATAGTCTGGGTGATATTAGAAATCGGAATGCTATACGATTTACGCTAAGAGCGATAGTGAAGATGGTGCAAGAGGTCGATATTCGTGCGGCTGATTAATCGAAATATCATCGCCCTTATTGGGATAATGGCGTGTATTGGGGGAAGTTTGACAAAAACACTCGCACATACCGAATTGACAGACAAGGAAAATACAGTGATAGAAACATTATTTAAAAAAACAAAACCTCAGTGTATTGGGCGCTACGTGATTGATGTGCCAGAGTCATTTAATAATCAACTCCGCGATAGCATCGCTATAGGGGATTTTAAAATAGAGAGCAAGTTTATTTATCCTCCCGCGTTTAAACAGCGCATTACGTTACGTGAAGCTAAATTAAGAGAATGGAAAACAAGCACAGAAAACGCACCTATGCTAAAAGAGGTTATTCAATTACCGGATGGTAAAGGCGTTATTTTTGATAGAAATAAACCAACATCAAATGATGCATACCGAATATTAGAAGCTCATGTCTATGTGAATCATGTAGCCTTTATCATTACAGCGAATATATTAGATTTGTCTGCACCTAAATATGAGAAGGAAAAAATATCTTATGAAAAGGCAGGTTTTTCAGAATATGAAATGAATGATAAGCCAACAAAACTAGCCGCCATGCAGTCGTTAATATCTCGGCTGAGTGGTCGTTTAGATCATGAAATCCCAATGGAAAAAGGCGTTTGTATTCCGAATGGCTTTATTTTAGATGATGGAGAAATACCAAAGCAGGATATTTCTTTTGTTTATGAAAATGATGAATTATTGCTTTCCGTTGAATCTGATAATCGTTTTGCGGGCTCAAATGATACGTTATTAAGTCGAAGTGCGGGAATCAATGAGGCTATACGCAACAACAATAGAAAAACGATCAAGAACGGAAATTTATCACCCAGTAATATCCCGTCACAAGAATGGTTAGTGAAAGGTGAACAAGAGGTTTATTCTGAAGAGGAAAATAAAGATATCCCTCATATAGCGTATTATGACTTTTATTTCTATGCTAATGAAAATAAGGGGTCATTAACGATCCCAATATTACTCATTGGGATGCATAACACGAGTAAATTCACATCGTACAGTGAGGCTGAAATGGTGAAAATCTGGGATCGAATCATCGGCTCTCTACGTTATAAACCGAATGCCTTTTGATGTTCGCCTGAGCGATAGTGATTATGTCGTTATTGCTCAGATTTAACATAAACAAGTTAAACCAATTCATCACTGTAGCTCCAATTTAGTAATATCACTTTTTAAGGTATCAAAAATTAAACCTTTTGTTTCGATAAAAATAATAAATCTGTTTGGTGAGCTAATAAGTTTATGGGAATAGAGACACTGTATCTCGCCGCGTCTACTGGAAAATTAAAACGACAACTTTTAAATGTAGATCCTACGCTTGTTGATAATTGAGGTAAGTATATTCGTGCAGCTAATTAGTTTTCATAAACGAAGTCTCATCACCCTTATTGGGATAATGGCGTGTATCTGTTTGAGTTTGACAAAAACACTCGCACATACCGAATTGATAGACAAGGAAAAGACAGTGATAGAGACATTATTTAAAAAAACAAAACCTCAGTGTATCAGTCGTTATGTTATTGATGTCCCTGAATCGTTTAACAATCAACTGAGAGATAATATTTACATTGATGACTTTAAAATAGAAAGTAAGTTCATCTATCCGCCTGCGTTTAAACAACGTATTGAGTTACGCGAAAAAGAACTTCTAGATGCGATTAATCGCCCTGGAAATAATATTAAGGATGCCCCATACCTTAAAGAGGTTATTCAATTACCAGATAGTAAGGGCGTTATCTTTGATCGGAACAAACCAGCTTCGGATGATGCGTATAGAGTGTTAGAGGCACATGTGTATGTTAATCATATCGCGTTTATTATTACTACTGATATCCGAGACTTTTCTGATAAAAAACATGAAAAAAGAAAAGCGAGTTTTTTAGCACGAGGTGGAACAGAACTTAAATCAAATCAAAAACATTCTCAATTAGCAGCCATGCGTTCGCTTATTTCTCGGCTAAGTGGTCGATTAGATCATGATATTCCCACAGAAAAAGGTATCTGTATTCCTAATGGTTTTATTTTAGATGATGAAGACAAGCATCAACAGAGAGTTACCGTTCTCTATGAAAACGCTGACTTATTTTTATCTTTGGAGTTTGATAATCGCTATTTAGGATCAAATGATACGCTATTAAATCGAGATAAAGATATTAATGAGGCGATAAACCAGCAAGGATATCAGACGATTAAAAAAGGCAATCTATCGCCTAACGGTATTCCATCACAAGAATGGCTAGTTACTGGAAAACAGGAAGTTTATTCTGAGGTCGAAAATAAAAGGATACCTAATTTACCGTATTTTGATTTTCAGTTTTTTGCTAATGAAGCAACGGCAACTAGCATCATCCCCAAATTAGATATTGGTATACATAATCAAAATAAATTTACATCGTACAATGATACTCAAATGGTCGAGATTTGGGATCGCATTGTCGGTTCTCTACGTTATAAACCAAATGCTTTTTGATGTTCGCCTGAGCGATAGTGATTATGTCGTTATTGCTCAGATTTAACATAAACAAGTTAAACCAATTCATCACTGTAGCTCCAATTTAGTAATATCACTTTTTAAGGTATCAAAAATTAAACCTTTTGTTTCGATAAAAATAATAAATCTGTTTGGTGAGCTAATAAGTTTATGGGAATAGAGACACTGTATCTCGCCGCGTCTACTGGAAAATTAAAACGACAACTTTTAAATGTAGATCCTACGCTTGTTGATAATTGAGGTAAGTATATTCGTGCAGCTAATTAGTTTTCATAAACGAAGTCTCATCACCCTTATTGGGATAATGGCGTGTATCTGTTTGAGTTTGACAAAAACACTCGCACATACCGAATTGACAGACAAGGAAAAGATAGTGATAGAGACATTATTTAAAAAAACAAAACCTCAATGTATTGGGCGCTACGTGATTGATGTGCCAGAGTCATTTAATAATCAACTCCGCGATAGCATCGCTATAGGGGATTTTAAAATAGAGAGTAAGTTTATTTATCCTCCCGCGTTTAAACAGCGTATTAGGTTACGTGAAGAGGAGTTAAGAGAATGGAAGCAAAGTACAAAAAATTCACCGGCTCTTAAAGAAGTTATTGAATTGCCCGATGGTAAAGGTGTTATTTTTGATAGAAATATTCCAGGAGTAAGTGATTTAAGTCGTATTTTAGAAGCTCATGTTTATACTGATCATGTTGCTTTTATTATTACTATCGAAATACTTGACCTATCGGATCCTAAATATTCGAACAGAAAAAAAGTATATGAAAAGGCAGGTTTTTCAGAATATGAAATGAATGATAAGCCAACAAAACTAGCCGCCATGCAGTCATTAATTTCTCGGCTGAGTGGTCGTTTAGATCATGAAATCCCAATGGAAAAAGGCGTTTGCATTCCGAATGGTTTTATTTTAGATGATAGAGAAATACCAAAGCAGGATATTTCTTTTGTTTACGATACGGGCGATTTTATGCTCTCTGTTGAGTCGGATAATCGTTTTGCAGGCTCCAGTGATACGTTATTAAGTCGTAGCGCAGGTATGAATGAAGCAATACGTCAACATAATCGAGAAACGATCAAGAACGGAAATTTATCACCCAGTAATATCCCGTCACAAGAATGGCTAGTGAAAGGCCAGCAAGAAGTTTATTCGGAAGCGGAAAATAAAAGGATCCCTAATTTACCGTATTATTTCTTTACGTTTTACGCTAATGAAGCCAAGGGCTCTTTAACTATTCCTAAATTACACATTCTTATGCACAATCAAGAACAATTCACTTCATACAGTGAGGCTGAAATGGTCGAAATTTGGGATCGCATTGTCAGTTCTCTACGTTATAAACCAAATGCTTTTTGATGTTCGCCTGAGCGATAGTGATTATGTCGTTATTGCTCAGATTTAACATAACGGGCTCTATTAGGTAGCAAAAAACTATTCTATTATTTTAATACTATTTAATTTAAGTTATATTTCTGAACATAACCTAAATTAAACGGACGTACTATGAGTCAGGATGAACAAAAAGAAAATATCCAACACCGTTTTTGTGAGTTTGACGATAAGAAACGCG
>NZ_JBQDNB010000029.1:0-55560 GCF_052096715.1 Providencia sp. | reverse complement strand
ATTTTATTAATAATATTTTGATTTCTTTAACTTTATTATTTTTCAATAAAGTCATATCCATTTCGAAAGCTATATATTATAATTGTTTTTTATCAAAAAAATGAGGATCTATGAGCTATTTTTTCGCCCACCTTGCTAGAATGAAACTCATCCATCGTTGGCCATTAATGCGTAATGTTCGGACAGAAAATGTTTCAGAACATAGTTTACAAGTCGCGATGGTTGCTCACGCTTTAGCTATTATTAAAAATCGTAAATTTAATGGTAATGTAAATGCTGAACGCATAGCTATGCTAGCAATGTATCATGATGCCAGTGAAGTTATTACGGGTGACCTCCCTACACCAATCAAATATCATAATCAGCAAATTGCTCATGAATATAAAAAAATAGAAAAATTTGCTCAGCAAAAACTACTTGATATGCTACCAGAAGAGCTGCAAGAAGATTTTAAGGCGCTGCTTATTGAAGATTTACAAACAGATGAAGAGCACTTTATTGTTAAGCAGGCGGATTCATTATGTGCTTATCTTAAATGTTTAGAAGAGTTATCTGCGGGTAATAGTGAATTTAAACTAGCTAAAAAACGGCTAGAAAAAATGCTCGATGATAGAAATAGTCCTGAAATGGAATATTTCATCGAGACATTTGTGCCAGGTTTTAAACTCTCGTTAGATGAAATTAGTCATTAAAATGTGGAGTGAGGGTTCTGATTCCTCGTTTATGTTCTAACAAGTGAAGTAGAACAACTTCCTGATCCAGGAAAGGCAATATAAAGTGTTTTTGCATCACCATTAACGCCTATAATGGCCTTTCCATGGTCACGTTCAGGAATAGAACAGAAAAAATCATCTTCAGTACCAATGATATACCACTCTTTGTGGTAATTCTAGCAGACCAATTATCATGTGAGTCAGGTATTCTTAATTCATATAAAAATGAAAAAACATTTTCTATTTTAATTTTATCTCAGGATATTATAAAAAAATATTTTAACGCCTTACCCCAAAAGAAAATTCAATATTTACCTCTACAAAATAAGAATTACGTATAAATTCTTCCGTTTTCTTTAATATCTACTTTCAATAAATAGTAGACGTTAAATCTAACAATATAGTAGTCAAATTTAAAACTGATTAATTATTAATAGCTAATGTTTATTTAAAATATAAGGTAGAGAAATAAAGCTCTAAATAATTAGAGCTTTATTTTTACTATTTAGAAAGGAAACAATATAGGTACGACTAATACACTAATAACCATCACAATAATCGTAAATGGCACACCCATTTTTAAGAAGTCAGAAAACTTATAACCACCAGGGCCTAAAACCAAAGTATTAACCGGTGAAGAAATTGGAGTCATAAAGGCTGCCGATGCAGCAATACCAACCACCATAGCAAAAGGTAATGGCGAAACTTCCATCTGGCGCGCGGCAGCAATCGCAATGGGTGCCATTAGCACCGCAGTTGCCGTATTTGAGATAAATAGTCCTGTGACCGCACAAAGGACAAATAGACACAACAACATCACATGAGGTCCCATATTGCCTGCAACATTCATAAGCAAATCAACGGCAAGCGTAATCCCGCCCGTTTGTTGCAAAGCCAGTGCAAATGGCATCATCCCAACGATTAAAATAATACTTGGCCAGTGAATTGACTTATAAGCGCTTTCCATATCAATGCAGCGAAATTTACCCATTAACAAGCATGCAATAAGTGCTGCAATAAAATTAGGAACTTCATCTGTTACCATCATGGCAACCATCAATGCTAAACAAAATAGTGCATGAGGAGCCTGTGAAGAGGCAGGTGCAACCGCTTCAACTTCAGCGGCTAAATTAAGGACGATAAAATTACGTGGCTTGGTGGATAAAATACGAATAAGTTTCCAATCCCCAATCACTAACAGTACATCCCCGACTCGCAACGCTTCATCAACTAATTTACCATCAAGCGCTTTTCCATCTCGTCTTATACCAACGACATTAAGTCCATAACGCGTACGAAACTTGATATCACGAAGACTTTTACCCAGCAGTTCAGAATCCGGATTCATTGAAACTTCCGCCATCCCAACATCACGAGATTGGTCTGAAAAATAATCGCCACGTAAAATCATCGGCTCAAGCTGTTGATCAAAACAAAATTGGCGCAAATCATCATCACTAACTGAAATATCAATTAATAAAACATCTCGCTCACGCAATTCCGTTCCGCCCGTCGCACTCACCATTACTCGACGAAATTTACGCCAACGTTCAATACCAACAACGTTAGCTTCATAGCGTGAGCGCAAATGTAATTCTTCTAAGGTATGGCCAATCAATGGTGAGCCGGAACGAATCGCTAATCGGCGAGCTCGCCCCGCCAGCCTATAATCACGAATTAAATCACGAAAAGTACGTCGATAACGCTCAGGAAGTTTGTCTGGTTCATCACTGCCTAACCAGCGGCGAGTCAGCCACATATAAGCTATACCCGCTAGTAAAATGATAATCCCAATAGGTGTTATTGAGAAAAATTGAAAACCTTTGATTCCTTCTCTGACAAGCTCACTATTGACGACCATATTTGGCGGAGTCGCCACTAACGTCATCATTCCACTGATTAACCCAGCAAAACCAAGCGGCATCATCAAACGGCTTGGTGATGTTTTCATCCGAGCCGCAACGCTCAAAACAACGGGGATGAAGATAGCAACAACGCCAGTTGAACTCATAAAGGCACCGAGTCCAGCAACAGTCAACATCAGGAAAACTAACATTTTGCTTTCGCTGCTACCCGCAACACGAACAAGCCAATCCCCCATTTGATAGGCAATGCCGGTACGAACTAAGCCATCACCTATCACAAATAAAGCCGCAATAAGCAATACGTTAGGATCAGAAAACCCCGCCGTAGCCTGCGCTAACGTCAACGTATCACTTAGTACAAATGCCACTATTACCAATAATGCCACAACATCCATGCGAATTTTATTAGTGGTAAATAGGACTATTGCAATCAATAACAGGGTTAACACCCACAACAATTCTCCGTTCAAAATATCCCCTTTCGACGAAAAAGCAGTGTTAAATATTTCCCTTAGTTAATCATGTTTTGGGTACAATTTCTTTGATTAGATCACTATTAAACATTTTTTGCTACTAAAAGGGTGAAATCACCATTATTGTCAGGACCTATAACCGAAATTTGCGCCAATGAACTGACAATTATATCGATTTCATTTCTTCGTGGCATATCATCAGGTGCATGGACCGCAACCACTTGGCTACCGGCATCAAGTGCAGAATAGATGCCTGCAGGCGCATCTTCAAACGAAATACACTCATTTGTATTAAGTGAGAGTGCCTTTGCGCCTAGCATAAATGGCTCAGGATCAGGCTTACCTTTTGTAACTTTTTCAAAAGTTACCCAATGCTTAGGTTCAGGTAATCCGGCCGCTTTTTGGCGACCATGTGCAATAGGCACCGTACCCGAAGTCACAATAGCCCAGGGCGCACCTAATTCATTCAAACGCAACAACAGTGCTATCGCACCAGGCAATGCAATAACACCATCAGTATCTTCGCTTTCCATTTTTTCTAGCCAGCGAAAATAAGTCATAATTTCTTCTTCGCTCGCCGTCGGTAAAAAATGACGTAAACTTGTCAATGCAGGCTTCCCATGGATAAAACTAACAATTTCCTCTGGCGTTTTACCAATTTTTTCACCAAATTTACACCAAGCACGCTCAACCACGGCTAATGAATCTGCTAATGTGCCATCAAGGTCAAATAGAAAACCTTTTGCTTTTAATTTCACGTCTACCCCTTTAATTTTTTATCCACGACAAAATTTGAATTGATTCTAGACCTGTGCATTAGTTAACGCTAAATACGGGCACATACGCAACCTAGATATCAAAAATAATTAAGAATTAAGCAAAAAGCTTAGATTTGAATGCGCTGAAGAGTTAAACAACAAGAAGAAAAGTAGAATGGAGTTTACGGTTTTTATATTTTATTAATTCTATTTGCTCTAAGGAGTTTGTGCTGTAGCTAGGCGGCAAGCGCGCTAAGCCCTAGGAGCATACATAAGTATGTGACTAGGGTTAGTGAGTGAAGCCAACGCCGCTACAGCGCGAAATATGAAGAGTAAAAAATCAAGCGTTAATGATTTGGCTAATCTCCACCGCCGAAAGATGATACTGACGCGGACAAGCGTGCCAAATAGCTAGCATTCTGACATACTTATCCCACATTGGTGTTTGCGAGTTAAAGCCATGAGTGCCACTATCAAAATGCGTATAACGCCCTTCAGTGTTCACCATAAAGCGAACGTAACTTAAGTAGCGGGATTCTGTTGGAGCATCAAAACCTAGGAATTGAACACGGCGGCCATCGATATCTTGTTGATTATCCATGTTGCCGAATGAGACCTGTAGTGCATGATACATTTCCATAATATCAATCACTGTCCGGCAGGTGTCTTCACTTAAATGGCCAAAATCTCTATCTAACTCACGCATTTGCAAGCCAAAACCACGCTCGATAATAGTTTGTGAACGGCGATAGCGCTCTGCATTCGCAGGGTCTAGCATGGTCATCATTTTATATTGATTAGATAAAATTAGGCGTTGGGCATTGGTCATTTCCATCATGGCTCTCCTTGGGAAAATTATTGATTCAATCTTCGCATTCAACAATCATGATAGACAGTAAAAACATAACTTTTATTGATCTAAACGGGTTTTTTATATTACTTGTTGTTAAGTCACACTTTTATTAGTCTAAAGCGCGATTATTTGGCCCAATAATCCCAGTTACTCAAAATAATTCAAATCATAACTAACTCTATATCCATAATAGATATACCTAGAGCTAGTTATTTTTTATCGATTTTATCTTACAAAATCAACGTGTTTGTTTTAGATATCTTCAAGAAATGACCGATCCAACTGCTTAAAAGCGCGTTTCAGCAAATCAGCAAGTGCCATATAGTCAGGTTGATGCTCGATGGGACCCATCGCAATACCGGCCTCGACAAATTTCTCACGGATCTCATAGAACCAGCTTAGTAACGTTGCAGGCAAAGGCGTTGCGGCCTTTTTACCTAACCACCATAAACCTTGCATTGGTAAACTACAGGCAAATAATGCGGTTGCAATGGCAGGACCGAGTTGACCGCCGAGGGCTATTTGCCATGCTAAGGTGAAAATAGCCAATGGTGGCATGAAGCGAATACCGAAACGAACCGCTTTATTAATCCGGATCTCAGGAAAAATGGGAGCGAGTTTCTTTTCCATAGGAAAGGTCTTCAGATAACGATTTCCTAATCTGAATTTTTTAAAAAAACCCGGCGGTGTATTTTGTAATGTGCTCATGTATCGCTTCCTATGGACATCTTAAAAATCAAAGAATGTTACTTACTAGCTTACGCCAATCCGAGCGAGAACGCACACTCAGGTGACAGAAAAAAATATTTTGCTTTATTTACCCTAAATCAAACTACTTTAGACAAAATCAGCTATTCTCTTACTTCTACCGCATTCGTATATCTGCATTTGCTATAATTACAGTGATAGAGTGCTTATGATTTTAATCAATCAAACTGCCTGTATTTAAAAAAAACATATAAAATATAAAATAATTTTAGTAGAATTGACTCTATTTAGAATTGCTGTTGGATTTTGTTACTTTATAGCGCCGATAAATTAATAAGCTACAGTTATATATTGGGGTTTTGAACGTTATTTCAACACCAGACGTTAAATATTTCCTTATGGAAAATTTAATCAGAAAAATTAGCGCTTTATCCAAAATAATTTGAAATATAAACAGCACTAGGTCATTCCTACTGTAATTCAAAAAATGATGGGTAATTGCTTGAACCATGATATCAATCATGACGCTTTGAGCAATAAATGCGCTAGGCTCTAGCAGCTAATATTATTTTCTAAGTCTTTGTAAGCGAGTTAGGCTTTTTTAAAGACTTCACAACAACAATTAACGATAGGTATTTCCATGTCAAAGCTGGTACTGGTTCTAAACTGCGGTAGCTCCTCACTGAAATTCGCCATCATCGACCCAACTAATGGTGATGAATTTTTATCAGGTTTAGCTGAGTGTTTTAATCTGCCTGAAGCCCGTATTAAGTGGAAAATGGATGGCGCTAAACATGAAGCATCTCTAGGTGCTGGCGCTGCACATAGCGAAGCGTTGGACTTCATTGTTAACACTATTCTTGCTGAAAAACCTGAGCTATCTGCACAGATCACCTCTATTGGCCACCGCATTGTTCATGGTGGTGAGAAATTCACATCATCTGTGCTGATTAACGACGATGTTATCGCGGGTATTAAAGCCGCTATCCCATTCGCACCGCTGCACAACCCTGCTCACCTTATTGGTATTGAAGAAGCAATCAAATCATTCCCACATCTGATAACTAAAAATGTTGCGGTATTTGATACTGCATTCCATCAGACAATGCCTGAAGAATCTTACCTATATGCTCTGCCATATGAATTATATTCTGAGCATAGCATTCGCCGTTATGGTGCTCACGGTACTAGCCATTTCTATGTTTCTCGTGAAGCTGCGAAAAGACTTAATAAGCCGGTTGATGAACTCAACGTTATCACTTGCCATTTAGGCAACGGTGGTTCTGTTGCTGCAATTGTTAACGGTAAATGTGTTGATACTTCAATGGGTCTAACTCCATTAGAAGGTTTAGTCATGGGAACTCGTAGTGGTGATATCGACCCTGCTATTATTTTCCATCTGCATGATTCATTAGGTATGAGTGTTGATCAAATCAACAAAATGCTGACTAAAGAATCAGGTTTACTTGGTTTAACAGGTGTCACCAGCGACTGCCGTTATGTTGAAGATAACTACGGTACTAAAGCAGATGCAACTCGTGCCATGGACGTTTTCTGCCATCGCTTAGCGAAATACGTTGGTGCTTACAGTGCACTGATGGAAGGCCGTCTTGATGCCATCATTTTCACCGGCGGTATTGGTGAAAACTCTGCACAAGTTCGCGAAATTACGTTGAAAAAATTAGCGATTCTGGGCTTTGAATATGACCACGAACGCAACTTAGCGGCACGCTTCGGTAAAGAAGGCGTGATCACTACTGATAACAGCCGTCCTGCATTGGTTATTCCAACCAACGAAGAATTGGTTATAGCACAAGATGCTGCGCGTCTAACCGCGTAACAAACTTAAGCCGCCAGCAATTAGCTGGCGGTTTTATTTTGCACAGAAAAAAGAGGTTCCCGTGTCCCGTACAATTATGTTAATTCCTACAGGCACCAGCGTTGGTTTAACCAGCGTCAGCTTGGGTGTCGTTCGCTCAATGGAACAAAAAGGCGTTCAACTAAGCGTCTTTAAGCCAATCGCCCAGCCACGTATTTCAGGCAATAAAGATCAAACCACTGAAGTATTACGCTCCCATTCAAGCATCACAACGATTGTCGAACCGCTGACAATGGAATATGTAGAATCGCTGCTGACTTCATCAAAAAAAGATATTTTGATGGAAGAGATTGTTGCGCGCTATCATGACCATACAAAAGATGCTGAAGTCATTCTTATTGAAGGTTTAGTTCCAACTCGTAAGCACTCTTTTGCACAATCATTAAACTATGAAATTGCTAAAACATTGGGCGCGGAAATTGTTTTCGTTACCGCTCCGGGTAATAGCAGCATCACACAAATGCAAGAGCGTCTTGAACTAGTCCGTAACGAGTTTGGCGGTCAACGCAATAAGAACATTATTGGTGTCATGATCAATAAAGTGAATGCACCTGTTGATGAACAAGGTCGCACTCGCCCTGACTTGTCAGAAATTTTTGATGATTCAACCAAAGCAACTATTGCTAACATTGATACTAAATCACTGACCTCATTGAATTTGCCCGTCCTTGCGTCTATTCCATGGAACTTTGATTTAATTGCTACTCGTGCAATTGATATGGCAAAACACTTGAATGCTAAAGTGGTTAATGAAGGTGAAATCAAAACTCGCCGCGTTAAATCAGTTACATTCTGTGCTCGCAGTATTCCACACATGCTTGAGCATTTCCGTCCGGGTTCATTATTAGTCACCTCAGCGGATCGTCCTGATGTATTAGTTTCTGCTTCATTGGCTGCAATGAATGGCGTTGAAATCGGTGCGATACTGCTTACAGGCGGCTATGATATCGATGCACCTATTCGCAAATTATGTGAACAAGCATTTGAAACTGGTCTGCCAGTTTTCATGGTTGATAGTAATACATGGCAAACTTCACTGAATCTGCAAAGTTTCAGTTTAGAAGTCCCAGCAGATGACCATGAACGTATCGAAAAAATTCAAAACTATGTTGCACGCCATATTAGTAGTGATTGGATTGAATCACTGGTTGCTGACTCAGAGCGCCCTAATCGTCTATCACCACCAGCGTTCCGTTATCAATTAACTGAACTTGCACGTAAAGCCGGAAAACGCATTGTACTGCCAGAAGGTGACGAACCTCGTACAGTCAAAGCTGCTTCAATTTGTGCAGAACGTGGTATCGCAACTTGCGTGTTATTAGGTAATCCTGATGATATTCGCCGTGTTGCTGCGGCTCAAGGTATTGAGCTTGGCACTGGTATTGAAATTGTTGACCCAATCAAAGCGCGTGAAGAATATGTCGCTCGTTTAGTCGAATTGCGTAAAAGCAAAGGAATGACAGAAGTTGTTGCACGTGAACAACTTGAAGACAACGTCGTTCTGGGTACATTGATGCTAGAAAAAGGTGAAGTTGATGGCCTCGTTTCTGGTGCAGTTCACACCACAGCTAACACCATTCGCCCACCACTTCAGTTGATTAAAACGGCGCCAGGTAGCTCATTGGTTTCATCTGTGTTCTTTATGCTGCTGCCTGAACAAGTATTTGTTTACGGTGACTGTGCAATCAATCCAGATCCAACAGCTGAACAATTGTCTGAAATCGCTATCCAATCTGCCGACTCAGCAAAAGCCTTTGGTATCGACCCTCGCGTTGCAATGATTTCCTATTCAACAGGTAATTCAGGTGCAGGTAGTGATGTTGAGAAAGTTCGTGAAGCGACTCGCTTAGCACAAGAAAAACGTCCTGATTTAATCATTGATGGTCCATTACAGTACGATGCGGCAGTAATGGCGGATGTGGCTAAGTCTAAAGCGCCAAATTCACCTGTTGCAGGTAAAGCGACTGTCTTTATCTTCCCTGACTTGAATACCGGTAATACTACCTACAAAGCAGTACAACGTTCAGCTGACCTCGTGTCAATTGGACCGATGCTACAAGGTATGCGTAAACCGGTTAATGACTTGTCTCGTGGCGCACTGGTAGACGATATTGTTTACACTGTGGCACTGACAGCAATTCAAGCTGCGCAGAATGAAGGTGCATAATTCATTATCTTAATGAAGCTATGAATTAAGTCACAAATAAAATGCTAGCCAATGAACTTGGTTAGCATTTTTTATTGGACGTCGTTCAACAGTTCTCTGCCCTCATCTAATGAAAACGTCATTGCTATGTACTGATTGGATTTAAAATATTAATGACAGATTGTCTTAACCAATTTAATGCATTATCACCATCACTTCGTTCATGCCAAATCATTTGAAACTCTAACGTAGGCATATCTAATGGTGGCTCAAATACGACGAGACTATTGCTCAATTGTTGAGGTAAGGCTTTTTTAGCCACAGTCAGTATCAAATCGCTATTTTCTAATAATTGAGAAGCAATCTGCCAATAAGGTACTGTAATCGCAATACGTCGTTGTTGATTAAGTAATTTAAGGGCGTAATCAACTTCATTAGCATCATAGGGTTTCATACTCACTGAAATATGAGGGTAAGAGAGCCACTGAGTTAAATCCATTTGCTCATTAGGACATATTGTTTTATCTGCTACACTAACCATAGTATCGCTAAAAATTGATTGCCCACGTAACGTATAATCAAGTGCATTAAACACCCCAAAAGCTAAATCTAAACTCCCTTCATGTAATTTATTTTGCATTTCTTCTCGACTACAATGCCAAATTTTCAAATCGACATCTGGCGCATTTAAACGCAAGTAGTGAGCGAGTTTGGTTGCGATGATCGCAGCGCCATAATCTGACATCGCAATATTAAATCTGCGATGACAATGGGATGGCTTAAAATTTTGTTGTGCAATTAAATCATCAAGTTGTCCTAACGCCTGAGTCAACGGCAAATAAAGTGATTCGGCTTTACTGGTTAATTGATACTGGCCTTGTTGACGAATTAGCAGCGGATCTTGAAATAACTCCCTAAGCTGATTCAACGTGTGACTCACCGCAGGCTGACTTTTATGTAACGCTTCCGCAGCACGACTCACATGACGCTCACTCAATAGAGCTTGCAAAGTCACTAATTGATTTAAATCTAGTCTTCTTAAGTTATTCATGTGGCGAATAGTACCTTATAAAATTGTTCATTTCCCAATAGGCACCCAACTCATTACCCTTATAGTAAATCAAATTTGGTTAACTGTTAACCGTGAGGTAATGATGTCTACACTTTCTATTTCAGGGATTTTATTGATTTCTATGGCGCTTTTTGCCGGTGCCGTCGTACCTATTCAAGCCGCCAGTAATGCTATTCTAGCCCGTCATTTAGGTCATCCATTATGGGCCAGTGCAATTTCACTATTAGTCAGTATCATTGTATTAATTCCACTGCTATTTATTTTTAAAGTTCCTAAACCAAACTTTACGCTTGAGCTATTAAGTCAACCTATCTGGATTTGGTTTGGCGGTATTGCGGGGATGCTTTATCTCACCTCAGCCTTAATATTGGTACCTAAAATTGGTAGTACGACATTTTTTGTGATGGTGATTGCGGGGCAGTTAATGATTTCGGCTTTAATTGAACAATTCGGCTGGTTTGGTATGCCTCAAAACCCCATTCCTGTTGGCAAAATTTTGGGCATTGCCTTTGTCATCGTAGGTGTTTTATTTGTCCAATTTTCACGCAAATAATTATTCACAAAATATAAAATGCATCACTTAACAATGATGCATTTTATAAACTAAGATCTATTATTGAATCTGGCGAAGAGATAGGCTGTAAATATATTTATAATATTCAGATTGGTCAGGATAAACCAACTGAATTTGCAGTGGAAGATCAACTCCAGGGTCAATAGTATGTCCAGTAGTATTGCTTAATATAACATTTCCGTCGACCTCGACCTTTGTTAACCAATTTTTCTGACTTTCATACCAATTTTCAGAAACAACTGCACCTGAAGGTAGCTGAAAACTAAGCTCCCACTTATTGACTCTGGTATTCTGTGATTTTAAAGTCAACATATAGCTATATAAGTAACCACCTTCCCCTGCCCAACTTGCTTGGAACTCCTGTAATACTTCTAATTCTCTTTCCGCTGTTACAGTAACCGTTGAAGTAATATTATTATCACCTTCATTTTCATAACCGGCTGGTGGAGTCAAACTGCATACCAGATTTGTAGTACCCGTTGCTGATGAATTTGCATTCAAAGGTATATCAATAACGACTGAGTCATTCTGATATATATCAACCGGCGAATTAAATTCACCCACAGTCATAATTGCATCATTGCCTGATGTTGCACCAACAATTAAACCATTAATGGTGACACTACTTTGATTTGCTATTTTCAGCGGAACTGATTTTGTTTCTCCGGTTAATAAAACAATTTGTTTATCCAGCGTCAATTTTAATGTAATGACACCTTTAACTTCAGCATTCACATCATAGGTATTACTTCCCTGATTAATAAAACCAATTGGTGTATAAATTCGAACACTCAGAGTTGTTTCACCTGTTTTATTTCCTTTGAGAGATACAGGTATTGTTGTTATTTCGCTTCCTGGAAGATCAATAATTTCAGGATAGGAAACGACGGTAATCAGATCATTATTTTTTACGGTAACTTCTAATGTAACACCAGGAATGGTGACGCTGCTTTTATTTTCTATATTAAGCTCAATATTATTTTCCTGACCTAATATAACATTCAGTGGGCTTTCTGAAGATATTTCTAACGTGACTAATGCAACAGGCGCAGAAACAACAGAGCGAGTTAAATCATTCCATCCCTGAGGAACCAGCGACGGAATAGATGACATTGCAGGCACATTTAATATATCACCATCAAGATTAAGGCCAGCAACCAATGAGGCTGCTTGATTCATATTATTGACTACGCAGGAAACACCATCATGTTGTCCAACATCAAATCCATATGATTCAAGTTCTTCTTGATCAAGTTGAATATCTGGTGATATTAATAAAATATCCCCAATCTCCGAATTGTTATAATCAACATTTGTATAAAGAGCCAATTTATCTGGCGGACATTTATCTATTCCTTTCTGATTCTTTAGTAATTCAACGGATTCATTTTCTAACATATTAAGCCCCATTAATTTGATGTAACAATTCAAACTCTAAATTAATTTAAATAATTTAGTTCTGATGATTAATATTTTTAAAGCCATAACAATAGAATGTTATAACCAACACAAATCATAATAGGGATTAACAGATACTTTACAAGATAACGACTCTAACAATCTTTAAGCATTACATCTATTTTTTATTCGTTAATTTTTTAAAAAAAATAAAAAATGAATAACAAGCAACTATAGAAAAAAAATAAAAATGCCAAGTAACTTCACTACTTGGCATTTAATTTAACTCATCATTAATTTACACTTACTATTTCTTTTGTGTAAATAATGAAACTACTGTTGCAATCACAATATTTAAAATAAAGGCAGCAATACCGATATTCATAAAGTTCAGTCCATTACCCAACCATGGGAACAGCTGTGATAATGAAATGTGTTCTATATAGGTTACCGCAAGGAAAATCACGCCCGCGAGAATACCTGTAATTGCACCCATTGGAGTCATTGGATTACGTTGTTTGAAGCTCATCAATAATGCAGGAAAGAATTGAGCCACAATATTCACACCAAGCAACATAATAGCGACTAACGTATCATTACTGTGGAAAACAAAATACAAGCTAACCAGTGCAACAAAAGGCACCATATAACGTGCATAAATTCCTGACTGGCGCTTTTCTTCACTGACATTCAATGCCTTTTGCACCACACCTGCAAGCATATTGGACGTAGTTAATAGCAACATTGAACCAGGTACGAGTGCAGTCAACATACCTGCTGCACCAATAAATCCAACTATGAGTGGCGAAAAGGTGGATTTCGAGATTTCAAATAATGATAAATCGACCATCGAGCCTTCAAGATGTGGGATCTGCAATATCGCTGCATAGCCAACAAAGAAAGCAAATAACATAATTAAACTATATGCTGGAATTAAAATACTATTACGTTTTAATGATTTTTCATCTTTGGCGGTAAATACTGCGGCCATATAATGAGGCCAACAAAAATAAGCAATAACAGATAGGAATATTGTGGATATATACCAAGGTATGTTTAAACCCGTTTCAGCAAAGGTCAAATAATTCGGCATTGCCGTATCTATCGCTTTAAACATATCACCAAAGCTTCCGTAATAATGCAGTGGGATATAAATACCGATAAAAATAACCACAATCAAAATCATTAAATCTTTTAACGCGGATGTCCATGCAGAACCATGAATACCCGAAATCATTACAAATAAGGTCACAGCAATAATACCAATCCAGATTGCCATATCCGCAGGTATTGCCCCATAGGACGCTTGGGAAACGATAATTCCTAACCCTTTTAACTGTAAAACAAACAAAGGTACCATTGCTGCAATTGATATTAAACTAATGAGCAGCCCTAATCCCTGGCTTTTGTATTTAGCGGCAAACAAATCAGAAATCGTTCTAACATCATGATCTTTTGCAAAGCGCCAAATTCGAGGATGAACCCAATAAAGAAATATCCCCATAAACGCATTAACAGCCAAGGTATATAAAATTGCAGGCCCTTTACCATATGCCCAACCACTACCACCTAAAAAAGTAAATGTAGTATAAATTTCCCCTGCACTTAGCAAAAAAACTAATAAGGCGCCATAGCTACGGCTCCCCACAGACCACCCTTCGTGGTCCATCGTTTTGCCTTTTTTTGCTCGAATGGCTAAATAAATACTAAAAACGAAAAACGCAATAATGACAATAAGCGCAGAACTCATGGCGTTTCCTTAGTTGTTTTGTTATCTAATATATTGATTAGCAACATGATAAATACAGTGATAACAACCCATGTTACAATCCAAAACATAAGGAACGGAAGCCCCATAACAAAAGGTTCAACCCGATTGGCGTAATAAATACCTAGCGTTAATGCCAAGATCGGGAAAATAACTAAATAGTGATACCATTTCATAGAAAAATTCCTTCTTCAACTCACCCGAGAGAGACTAATTCGCGAGGTAAATGACTTAACATTTCCACACCATTTTCAGTAATAAGTAGCATGTCTTCAATCATTATGCCGCCTACACCAATACCGTAATAAGGTGTTTCAAGGCTCATCACCATGCCAGCGCGAAACACTTCTGTTGTCGCAGCGCTGACAAATGGCGCTTCTTCTAAACCAACAAAAACACCATCACCATGCCCCAAATGCCCTCGATTATAATGAGGAAGCCCTGAGCAGCGAATTAATGCCATCGTTTCATTGAATACGTCGCTTAATAGCACACCAGGCGCGATACGATTTAGCATATATTGATGACCTTTCAATATAGTTTGATATATTTGACTGACTTTTTCATTCGGCTTCCCAACAACAAAAGTACGCGCAATATCAGCACCATAGCCGGCAACATCAACACCACAATCAAATTTAACTAAATCACCTTCTTTTGCAGGCACATCATCAGGTAATAATTTTGGTGAAAAATCGCTTCCGACCGAAATTAAGTGAAAACGACTATAATTTGTATCTGGGTATTCCATCACTTTAGCTTTAAATGCAGCCGTTAGTTGTGCGGAAGTACAACCCACTTTAATTAATTTACTCGCCGCTTCAATGCCTGCCTCAGTAATTTGTGCACTTTTTCTGAGGTGATTAATTTCCCACTCACTTTTAATCATACGTAATTCATTAAATAGCGGAGATGAATCAACAAGGTTTAAACTCGGTATTATCTTATCTAACCAAATCTTACCTGTATGTGTGATTTGCCCTAGCTCAATCGCAACAGGCTTCCCATATACGCCAGCGTCAGTTAACGCATCTTTTAGTAACGTAAAAACCGTTTCGATAGGACTGTTAATCGGTCTTGCTTTCACAACCTTGCCATTATCTGGATTAAAAGGATCATCAACATCGACCCAAATTGGAAACGTTTTAATATGTGCATTTGGCATTTGAAGCTGCAAGCTTGATGCTTCAAATTCATTCATAATCACAAGCGATTTAATCTCTGGATCACGAAAAATAACCGCAATAGCCGAGCCAGTTTGTCTAAAAGTATACATAAAGAAACTTGCGAAACCGGTTAAGTGATAAAAATTATCCCCCACGGTAGCGATCAAAGCTTCTATTCCATCGCGGTTCATTATTTCACGCGCTTTATAAGTGACACTTTCGAGGTGTTGTTGTTTTAACAAAAGATCTGCTTTATGAATTATCATTTTTATTCTCTTAGCCAGTAGTTTTATTCATACATCAAGCAATTACAAAACGTGACGCACAGGCGGATTATATCCTGAGTTGAAATAAATACATTGAATAACCTGCAAGCTAGATATAACCAATAGTTATATATTAGTCAAAGAACTGACATCTTAGAGAGTTGAAATTACGCTAAAAAAGCAAAAGGGCTAAATATATTAGCCCTTGAGAGATTTAATACTATTTGATTATGAGTTTTCAGCACAACTAATGGCTTTCTCAAACTCATTATTTCGTGTTAACCATAATGAAAGCGCTTTTAACGAGTCGGGGGTAAACTCATCACAACGTGCGCTGATCTCTTGTGGTGTTAACCAACTAACTTCAGCAACTTCAGTTTCTTGAAGCGCAAATGGGCCATGACTAACACAACTAAATAGCCCGCCCCAAACACGACAATTTTCATCTTCAAAATAAAAATGTCCATGCTCTGCAAAAGGAACGGCAGCAATACCGAGCTCTTCCTCTGCTTCACGTTTCGCAGAATCGAGTATGTTCTCACCTTGAGTCACCACTCCCCCTGCTGTTGCATCTAATAGGCCAGGGTGAAAATCTTTGATATCAGTTCGTTTTTGAATCAAAATTTTACCCGCACCATCATGAACCACGATATAAGTGGCACGATGACGCAAATTTTCGGCTCGCATCTGGCTGCGTGTCGCTTGAGCGATAACCATATTGTCATCATCGACAATATCAACCCACTCAACTAACTCGGTCTGTTGTTCCATCCTGAAAACCTTTTTTTAAGCCTGTAATACAGCTTTATGCCATAAATAGATTGCCCTAATAATTTAGGCAAATAATTTGATACAAGTTATGCTTTTCATCAGTCTGATGCAAGTGATCCTAACCAAATTTGTGTTTTGTTTCTATCACAATAAGGAGACTTTATTGTCTTAGAATAGTCGTCCAGATAACTTTTTGAAAGACTTTATCTTAAAGTCCACAAATCAATATCGCAGGTGCTATAGTTAGCAAATGGAAGTGACATAAATTCTCACAAATTTAAATTTAGACTATTGCGCTGCGGCTAGTAGTATGACAGGTATAAAGGAGCCAAAAAATGAAAATATTAATTACTGGTGGCACAGGCCTAATTGGCACTCAACTTGTCCAAGAGCTCGTTTCTCGCTCACATCAAATAACCGTCTTGAGCCGCTCTCCGCAGAAAGTTTATAGTCTTTTTTGTAAAGCAGTTGAATGCTGGACCTCCCTTAGTGATAAAAAAAACTTAAATGATTTTGATGCTATCATCAATCTAGCGGGGGAACCCATCGCTGAAAAACGTTGGACTGATGAACAAAAAAAAATACTCTGCGATAGCCGTTGGAAAATTACGCAGCAGCTAACCGAACTTATCAATGCAAGTGAAACACCTCCAGCAGTATTCCTATCAGGTTCTGCCGTGGGTTACTATGGTGATCAAGGCCAATCTGTTATTACTGAGTTTGACCAACCCCATGACGAGTTTACCCATCAACTTGCTCAGCATTGGGAAGCGCTTGCACAAAATGCACAATCCTCTGCAACGAGAGTCTGCTTAATGCGCACTGGACTTGTTTTATCGCCAAAAGGTGGCGTATTAGAAAAAGTGCTACCTATCTTTAAAATGGCTGCGGGTGGTCCTATCGGTCACGGAAAACAATTCATGCCATGGATACATATCGACGATATGGTCAGAGCAATTTGTTTTTTACTCGATACCCCTGAACTTTCTGGGCCATTTAATATGACAGCGCCTTACCCTGTGCATAATGACCAGTTTGCCGCTATTTTAGGAGATATCATCAACAGACCTGCGTTTGTCCGCACCCCTGCTTTTGTTATTAAAACCATGTTAGGGGAATCTGCCGCTTTAGTATTAGGCGGACAGCAAGCTATTCCAAAACGATTAGAGGACGCTGGGTTTGAATTCAAATTTGTCGAATTAAAAGAAGCGCTAACTGACTTGTTAGTGAAAGATGATACTTAGCCAAACGAATATGAGCCTATTTATCCCCTGTCCAACGGGTAAATAGGTCGTTTTCTAGCTCGATATCAAACTGATCAAGCACTCTATTGATAGTTTGATCCACGATATCTTGAATCGTTGCAGGTTGATGATAAAAAGCAGGCATGGGTGGCATAATAACAGCGCCCATTTCTGCCGCTTGCACCAATAAACGCAAATGGCCTAAATGTAGTGGTGTTTCTCTTATGCCTAATACTAATTTCTTACCTTCTTTTAGCACTACATCTGCCGCTCTGGTCACCAACGTATCAGTATAACTATGCACAATGCCAGAAAGCGTTTTCATGGTGCATGGCATTATTACCATGCCAGCGGTACGAAATGAACCTGAGGAGATAGCGGCTGCAATATCACGACTATCATAGACATGGTCAGCTAGCTGATGTACATCTTTAACGCTATACTGAGTTTCTAAGGCTAATGTCTGGCGAGCCGCCGCACTTATCACCAAATGAGTTTCTACATTTTGTACAGGTTTTAATACTTCCAGCAATCTAATGCCATAAATCGCACCACTTGCCCCAGTTAACCCAATGATAAGTTTCTTCATACAGCTTTTCCGTTTAATCAAAGTCATCGGTAATAATAGTAGCAATTATTACAAAGAAAAGCCCTTAAATATATAAATCATGATCCTAACGATTCGTTAGCCTGCAAAGAGACATTAATCATAATTAATAACATCAATAGATACAAAAGTACCCGCAATTAAGGCGGGCACTTAAATTAAATAATAAGGAAATTTATAAAACTTAGCCTTCGTTATAGATTTCTAAATCTTCAACTTCATTCTTATCTTTAAGCTTTAACTCATCATCTCTACGTAGATTTTCAAGGTAATCTAAATAGCTTTGATCAATATCTTTAGTGACATAAATACCATCAAAAACAGAACACTCAAATTCATTAATTTCAGGATTTTCTTCGCGAACCGCATCAACTAAATCGGTTAAATCTTGGAAAATAAGTGCATCTGCACCAATCAATTTGCGAATTTCGTCTACTTCCCGACCATGAGCAATCAATTCATTGGCATTTGGCATATCGATACCATAGACGTTTGGAAAACGCACTTCTGGCGCTGCTGACGCAAAATAAACATTTTTTGCCCCAGCCTCACGAGCGAGTTCAACAATTTGCTCAGACGTGGTACCACGAACAATAGAGTCATCGATTAACAACACGTTTTTATCGCGAAATTCGGCACGGTTTGCATTGAGTTTACGGCGGACAGATTTACGACGCTCCTGCTGACCAGGCATAATAAAAGTACGTCCAACATACCGATTTTTCACAAAACCTTGTCGATATGGCTTATCCAAGATATGTGCAATTTCTAATGCAATATCGCAGGATGTTTCTGGAATAGGGATCACCACATCAATATGTAAATCATCCCATTCACGCGCGATTTTAGCGCCCAGTTTTTGTCCCATACGCAATCTTGCGTTATATACCGATATTTTATCGATAAATGAATCTTGGCGCGCAAAGTATACGTACTCAAAGATACACGGCGTCAATTGAGGGTTATCAGAACATTGGCGTGTAAATAACTGACCTTTTTCTGTTACATACACCGCCTCACCTGGTGCCACATCACGCAAAAATTCAAATCCTAGCGTATCAAGCGCAACACTTTCAGAAGCAACCATGTATTCATGCGCACCGTTTTCAAGAATACGGCGACCTAATACAAGAGGGCGAATCCCATGAGGGTCACGGAATGCCAACATGCCATGGCCAATAATCAATGCAACGCAGGCGTAAGCACCACGTAATTTTTTATGCATCGCAGAAACGGCACTAAAAACATTATCTGGTTCAAGAGGAAAATGATCGAAACGGTCTAATTCATACGCCAACACATTCAATAAAATCTCAGAATCTGAAGTCGTATTCACATGGCGGCGTGCTGTCTCAAATAAACTCCGCATGAGTTCGTGAGCGTTTGTCAGATTACCATTATGAGCAAGTGTGATTCCAAAAGGAGAGTTTACGTAGAAAGGTTGAGCTTCAGATGCGCTAGAGCTGCCAGCCGTTGGATAACGAACATGTCCCAGCCCCATACAACCTTGCAATCTGAGCATATGGCGAGTTTCAAAAACATCTTTAACTAAACCATTCGCTTTACGTAAACGAATATTGTTATTGCCATCGATAGTAGCAATACCTGCTGCATCTTGCCCACGGTGCTGTAGCACCGTCAATGCATCATAAATTGATTGGTTTACCGGTGTAACACCGGCGATCCCGACAATACCGCACATTAGTCTTTCCTCATCAGCCAGACGGAGAAATATTCTCCGGTAGGAAACTTGACGCATTTTGCAGGTAGTCAAAAAACCACCTGATTATATGACTGAACTGCGGAATAAGTTCTGAACGTTGCCAGTCCTCGCTTTGAGGAAGAGGCGTAAATGTATCGAGAAAGAATAGTAATGCCGATACAATTAACACACCACGCAACGCACCGAAACAGATCCCCAGAACACGATCTGTACCCGATAATCCCGTTTTTTGTACTAATGAGCTAATCACATAGTTAACGACTGCGCCCACAATTAATGTGGCAATAAACAAGGCAGCAATGGCGATACCATTTCGAACTAACACATCCTCAAAGCGGGTAAAATAATCCGCCAAGTAAGGATAAAAGGTGCTAGCAACAAAAAAAGCACAGCCCCAAGTGATTAATGATAATGCCTCACGTACAAAACCGCGGATCAGGCTTACTAGTGCCGAGAAGCCAATAATGGCGATAATTGTGTAATCAATCCAGACCATATTTCATTCCATAATTCGCACTCACGACAGCAGCGGAATGCATTCTAACAGAAAACGAAAACGTTTGCGTAACCATTTTACATTCAATTAAAAAAAATTAGCGGCGAAAAGAAAAATCATAATCGCCGCAGTAAGTTACTAAATCCCTTCATATTTTAAGGATGTTTATTTTAATATTAAGGTTTAAATGTTTGAATTATCCCTTTTGTCCCTGTAATTGCGTTTAGCTCTGAAAGCGAAGCTTCTAATTTCTGTCTTGACGCTTCTGGCCCAACATAAATACGCGTTAATTTATTGTTCACCGGTTTCGCTGGGACGGTATAAACCTGATATCCAGACAATCTAAGCTTCGCAACTATCTCTTCAACCTTGGCAGCATTATTCAATGCGATTACTTGAACCACAAATGCTTTACCTTGAGGCTCATTTTTTGGTTCTGGCTTAGGCTCTGGCTCTACTTTTGGTTTAGGCTCAGGCTTTGGTTCTGGTTTAGGCTCAGGCTTCTTCGGTTTCTCTGCTTCAATCGCCGCAGGAACGTTAGCTATGCCTTGAGAAACTTGATTCGCAGCTGCGGTCTGTACACTTTGCTTTTGCTCAGTGAGCGCCTCTGAAAGCATCGCCTCCGATGCCCCTTCTGAAGAAGCAGTTGACGCGCTATGCGTAATTGGCGCAATCGCTTCAATATCTTCTTCATCACCCGGTTTAGGAATGATAGGTATGGCTGCAAATTCATTTTCATTATATTTCTTATCGCCATCAAGCAGAGCAGGAAGCACAATTACCCCCACTGCGACTAATACAACGGCACCAGCCAGACGATTTTGAAATTTACTAGCCACCAGCGCTATCCTTTTGATTTTTCTAATAACATTATAACATGGGCTACTGTATGAAATGAGCCACAAACAATAATGACATCTTGTTCTTTTGCATCGAGGTTTGCTTTTTGCCAAGCTTGTTCAATGCAGCTAAATTCATTGGCACTATCGAGGTATTGGCTTAATTGCGCTACATCCGCCCCTCTGAATTCCGTCAGTGAAGCAACATACCAATCAGTAACCTGTTGTGATAAACAATTCAATGTACCTTGAATGTCCTTATCACCTAGCATTCCAACAACAGCACGTATACGTCGCCCTTCAACCGCAGGTAATTGCGCAAGCTTAGTCACTAAATAACCGGCAGCATGAGGATTATGTGCCACATCAAGTATGGTCAATGGCTTTTTACTGATAATTTGAAAACGTCCCGGTAATTGAGCTGTTCTCAAGCCTTGATGTATCGCTTTTTCTGTGATTTTCTGCGCTAAATGATGATCAATTTGCATCAAGCAACTGATAACACCTAGCGCCGTTGCTGCATTTGCTAAAGGCACATTAGGTAAAGGAAGTTTTTGCCATTGTTGCTGCGAGCTATGCCAAGACCAATTGTCGCCCTGCTCTACATAATGCCAGTCTTTGTCTCGACGAAATAGCAAAGTACCAATCTCATCCGCAAATGCACCTATTGAGTCAGGCATGTCAGGTTCACCAACCACACCATAATGGCCTTTTCTGAAAATTCCCGCTTTCTCGTAACCGATATGTTCACGAGAGGAACCCAGCCAATCAGTGTGATCTAGTGCAATACTGGTAATCGCAGCAATATCAGCATCAACAACATTCGTTGCATCTAGGCGACCACCTAATCCAACTTCAAGGATCACAATATCTAAATTAGCTTGTTTGAACAATTGCAAAGCCGCTAACGTACCGTATTCAAAGTAAGTCAGGGAAATATTGTCTCGCTGAGACTCTATTGTTGCAAAGGCTTGACAAAAATCGGCTTCTGAAAGCTCTAACCCTTGAATACGTACACGTTCGGTATAGCGGACTAAGTGCGGGGAACTGTAAACACCCACTTTCAACCCTGCTGCCATTAAAATAGACTCAAGAGTATGACAAGTTGTGCCTTTCCCATTCGTTCCAGTAACGGTAATAACACGGGGCGCAGGTTGCGTTAAATTCATCTGACGAGCAACTTGCCCGACTCGCTCCAACCCCATATCAATATTTTGGCTATGTAAGTCGGTAAGATAAGAAAGCCAAGCCTCCAAAGGAGACTTGGCATTAGGAATGATTAAATTACGCATCATTTTTTTTAAGCTTTGCAGGATCCTTTTCTCGTTCATTGATATCGATACCTTCAATATTTTCAGTAATATCGATTTCGATTTCAGGATCTTCAATAACAATAACCGGTGGCGCACTGAAACCCGGTTTGTTGGTTAATATCGCAAGAATTTCGGCGAGTTTATCTCGCATTTCAGGACGGCGAACAATCATATCAATTGCGCCTTTTTCCAATAAAAATTCACTGCGTTGGAAGCCATGAGGTAATTTTTCACGCACAGTCTGCTCAATAACTCGCGGACCTGCGAAACCAATCAAAGCCTTAGGTTCAGCAACGTTGATATCACCTAACATAGCAAGACTGGCAGAAACACCACCCATAGTAGGGTCAGTCAAAACAGAAATGTACGGTAAACCACGTTCTTGCATTTTCGCTAATGCTGCGCTGGTTTTTGCCATCTGCATCAATGACAGTAGTGCTTCTTGCATACGCGCACCACCACTTGATGAGAAACACACTAATGGACAGTTATCTTCCAAAGCTTGTTCCACTGCACGAACAAAGCGTGCCCCGACAACCGACGCCATTGAACCGCCCATAAAAGCAAATTCAAATGCAGCGGCCACGATTGGCATCTCTTTTAGAGTCCCTTTCATGACAATGATAGCGTCTTTTTCACCTGTAGCTTTTTGCGCAGCTGAAATTCTATCTTTGTATTTTTTTGAATCACGGAACTTGAGAATATCTTTTGGCTCAAGTTCGCTACCTAATTCTGTTGTTGAGTTTTCATCAAGAAAGGCTTCAAGACGTTGACGTGCATGAATTCGCATGTGATGGTCACATTTTGGACACACCGACAAATTACGCTCAAGCTCAGCACCGTAGAGCACTTGCCCGCAGCTGTCACATTTAGTCCAAACGCCCTCAGGGATATTCGCTTTATGCGATTGGGTTACGTTACCTTTCTTTAAAATCTTTTCAATCCAGCTCATTAATGGACCTTTTTGTCTGCTTGATCTCTGGCTAACACCAGTATGTAATTTTTTGCCATTAAACCACAATGATATCTCACTGTAGATAAAAACTTTTTAAACCTGCTAACGGTTATTCATTTTTTGTGCAGCTGCACGCTTTTCTTTTGCAGCAATACGGCGATGTCGAATTATTTCAATCACGCCCGGTAAAATTGAAATAAAGATAATCGCAACTATCAGTAATTTCAAATTTTGTTGCACTATCGGTAAATCACCAAATAAGTAACCCGCATAGGTAAACAGTAACACCCATATTAACGCACCGGTCACATTATAAAAGGCAAAATGACGATAAGACATTTTTCCCATTCCTGCAACGAATGGCGCAAAAGTTCTTACAATTGGAACAAATCGTGCAAGGATAATCGCTTTTCCACCATGCTTTTCATAAAACGCGTGGGTTTTATCTAAATAAACACGACGGAAAATTTTCGAATCTGGATTTTTAAACAGCTTTTCACCGAAAATACGGCCTATAGTATAGTTTACTGCATCTCCAACAATCGCAGCGACTATCATTAAACCAACCATTAAATGAACATTTAAATCATTACTATCTAATGCAGCAATCGCACCCGCCACAAATAATAACGAGTCTCCCGGCAAGAATGGCGTAACAACAAGTCCTGTTTCACAAAATAGAATAAGGAATAAAATGCCGTAAACCCAATTACCATAGGTTGCGACTAATTCTGCAAGATGAACATCGATGTGCAAAATAAAATCGATAATAAAACTGATAAACTCCATAAAAATCCTCATTATGAATAGCATCCATGCTATTTCTCATCGTCGTTTGAACCTTAGTAGTAAGCCTTATCGCTGACTATCACCTCATGTTACAAACAACTTTAAGGTTAAATTAAATAAGATTTACATCAGCTCATCGGCAAGAAAAAGAGGCCCCATCACACTCGTAGGTAACTCATATTTTTCGAGATAATCAACTTTCACCAAGTATAACCCTTCGGCTTTAGCTGTTGCAGCTGCTTTAGATCTATCTTGTAACTCAAGAAGATGGCTTATCCAGTTAATATCCTGATTTCCACAACCTATCTCAAGTAAACTCCCAACAATATTCCTAACCATATGATGTAAAAACGCATTTGCTTTAATATCAACCACAACATAATGACCATGGCGGCTCACATTCACGTGCATCACATTCCGCCAAGGTGTTTTTGACTGGCACTGTAACGCTCTGAACGAGGTAAAATCATGTTCACCCAAAAGTGCCTGTGCAGCTTCATGCATTCTTTTTTCATCAAGTGGATAATGAAAGTGCGTTATACCATTTGATAATATTCCTGCCCGATAGCGATGATTAAAAATCACATAACGATATCGGCGAGCTGTAGCGCTAAAACGTGCATGAAACTCATCATCGACAGGTTGAGACCAGCGCACAGCAATATCACTGGGTAAATGGGTATTAGTCCCAATGGTCCATGCTGACTCTTTACGCAATGCAGAGGTGACAAAATGAACCACCTGCCCTGTTGCATGCACGCCTGCATCCGTACGTCCTGCACATTGCACTCGAATAGGCTCAGCTGCAATCTTAGATAAAGCCTCTTCGAGACAACCTTGTACACTTACGACTTCTTTTTGACTCTGCCAACCGTAATAATTACTACCGTTATATTCAATACCTAATGCGATACGATATAACTTTTTTGATTCTGACATCAGTAAAATAGCTCCTGAGCCAGTTTTTCCGCAGTTTCGATTGCCATTAGCGCGCCACCAAAACGGACATTATCCGCAACTGACCAAAACTGTAAGATTTCAGGAATTCCATAATCATTACGTAGACAACCAATACTGAGTTGGTCATTACCCGAAGCATCTGTAACTTGAGTTGGATAATCACCCTCTTCTGAGACCTGAATATCAGCAAAACGTTCAAGTTCATCACGCGCTTCTTCCGCACCCATCGGCCTCAATGACTCTAAATAAACCACTTGGGCATTACCATAAAATACCGGAGACTGCACAAAGCTGACTGCAACTGGTAAGCCGTCATCTTGTAAAATTTTACGCACCTGCTCAACAAGGCGGCGCTCTTGCACGACAGTACCTTCCATATCACCTAATAATGGCAACATATTAAATGCTAATTGCTTACTAAAACGCCCTTCTTCAGGCGGAATACCATTTAGTAAACGCGCGCTTTGCCCTGCAAGTTCATCAACCGCCGCTTTACCATGTGCAGAAACCGATAACATATTCGTTAAAGTAATACGGCCGATCCCTGCGGCATCAATCAACGGCTTTATCGCGGTTAATAACTGGCTAACGTAGCTATCTGCTAACGAAATAATATTTCGATTTCGATAATCAGCTAAAACATGCGCATTAACACTTGGCACAACTAAAGGAACGTCAGGATCTTGAGCAAAAACGCCACTGCTATCAATAACAATACAACCCTCTTGTGCCGCCTGCTCTGCATATTGCAAACTTGCGGTTTCTCCCGCCGCAAAAAAAGCAATTTGAGCTTGAGACCAATCAAAATTGGCAGCATCTTCGACTGGATAGCTTTTACCGTTAAAACGAATAACTTCACCTGCACTTCGTTCACTTGCTAATAAATACAGCTCGCCAACAGGAAACTCTCTTTCTTGCAGCAGAGTAATAATGGCTTCACCGACTGCGCCAGTTGCCCCTAATAACGCAATATTCCAACCTTCAGTCATGGTCGTTCCTCTAAAAATAAAAACCAAATGCTATTATTCAACTAATTGTGCAGTAAATCCTAATGCATTCAGTTGAATGGCAGTTTGTGCATCATCACACAAAATTTCAAGAGATGACCATTCGCGGCGCTCTTGATAATGTTTGCGTAACTTGTCAAATTCACCGGCTATCGCTGCGACATCTCTCAGTGCAGCATCATCACGGCGCACATCATACACTAGATGCACTAATCTTTTGAGTTGACCTTGCGTTAATTTACCATTAAATGTAATTGAACTGATATCGGGTTTTGGCAACAGTGAAAATAGCGACACTTCACAGGGTTTACCCAAGAATTTACAATAGGCTTCATAGACTTGAGTTGTTCCCCGAGCCTTACCTTCCAAGGTATAACCCGCAATATGAGGTGTACCAATATCAACCCAATCTAATAATTCAGTGTCTAAATTTGGTTCCGGCTCCCAAACATCTAAAATGACACTGAGTTGTTGTCCCAGTTTAAGCTGTTGTAATAACGCTTGATTGTCCACCACTTCGCCGCGACTCGCATTAATTAAAATCGTACCAGCACGCAAATTAGATAACCGCGGTTCATCCATTAAATGGAAAGTTTTATATTCACCAGAAATATTTAGTGGCGTATGAAAAGTGAGAACATCCGCTTGCTCAAGCAAAACATCTAATGACACAAAGTTTTCATCGTCACCATTAGCGGCTCGAGGAGGATCGCATAATAGCGTTTTAACCCCCCAAGCGGATAGACGATGATGCAAACGCCCACCGACATTGCCGACACCAACAATACCAACAGTTTTATCTCGTAAATCAAAATTATCGCGCTCGGCAAGCAACAATAAAGAAGAGAAAACATATTCGACTACTGCGATAGCGTTACAACCTGGGGCAGAAGAAAATGCAATATTGGCCTCAGATAGCCATTCAGTATCAACATGATCAAAACCTGCGGTTGCCGTCCCTACAAATTTAACAGGCGTGTTATTCAACAGTGAGCTATTAACCTTGGTAATAGATCGCACCATTAAGGCATCCGCATCAACAAGTTCTTTCTCTGGAACTGGACGCCCTGGCACTGCTTTCACTTCCCCTAGCTCACTAAATAGCTGTTGAGCATATGGCATGTTTTCATCAACTAGAATTTTCACTTAATTTGTCCCAATAGATTGACGTATCTGTTGCTCGAGATATAACAAGGGCCTATATTTTGCCACGTTCCCATAAAAGCCACTACCCTAGATTACCTTGCACGATAAACTCTTTTAAACGAAAACGGTCAGGCGTCACACCTGATATCTGCTGGAACATAGCAATAAAAGCAGATGCAGAGCTGTAGCCGACATCAAGAGCGACTTCATAGACACTTTTTCCTTGTTCAAGTGCAGCTACTGCATGTAAATAACGTAAACGTTGCCGCCACTCACTAAAAGACATCCCCAATTCTTGCTGGCAACGCCTTGATAGCGTTCTTTCTGAGGTATAATAGCGCTTCGCCCATTCCGCCAATGTTGTATTATCGGCAGGTTCTTTTTGTAATTCTTGTAATATCGGTGCTAGAAAACGGTCTTTAGTGGTCGGTAAATAGGTATCTTGGCAAGGCAAAACAGCGAATTGGTCAATTAATACCTCAGCCAATCTCGTATCTTGTTCTGTCTCGGGTAGTGAAACACCGCGTAGAAACATATCGGTCATAATGGAATGGAAAATTGCACTTAACTTTACCACGCAAGCACGCTGCGCAAATTTATCATTGTATTTTTGTGAAAAATCAATAATCCGAAATTTAACACTTTGCTTGCTAAAACTAGCATGTTGAGTATTGGCCGGTATCCAAATACAAAATTCAGGCGGCGCTAGATAATGTTTTCCTTCAACCTCCATTTCCATAATACCGCAGACAACATAAAGCAACTGCCCAAATGCATGTGCATGGGATTTGTACTCTGTCTGGGTATTAATTTGCTCATGACGTAATGCAATAAATGTGGGTTCAATAATATTGCATTCATTCACTAACCAAGTGTCAGATTTTGAATTTCGCATCTTATCCTGTCTGAAAAACGTTATCGAATGTCTGGTAATCAGTATATATAAAAAATCAGACAGATGTATACTAGTCCCACTCATTTGGGAGAATGCTTTTAATGAAAAATTTTCTTTTTCCGCTCATTGCGGTTTTTTTATGGTCACTAAATGCCATCGTCAGCAAAGCAGCAGCGACGGCGATAGATCCGGCTGCAATATCATTTTATCGTTGGGCTTTAGCGCTTGTGGTGATGACACCTTTTGTTTTTCGATCAGTGCTTAAAAATAAACAAATTGTGATGAAACATTGGTGGCAGCTCGCCATTTTAGGTGCTTTGGGCATGATGATTTATCAAAGTCTTGCCTATTATGCCGCTCACTCTGTCAGTGCCACATTTATGGGGATAATGAATTCATTAATTCCATTATTAACAGTTATTATTAGTATTTTTGTGCTACGCATTATTCCAACCGTCGGTATTGTTGTTGGTGCAGCCCTCTCGTTATCAGGCTTAGTGTGGCTAGTCAGCCAAGGCAATCCAAGTAGTCTGTTAACACACGGTTTAGGTACGGGTGAGTTACTAATGATCATAGCTTCCGCCGCTTATGCCTTATATGGTGTTTTAACTAAGCGCTGGGGGATTAAACTCTCAAGCTGGGATTCTCTGTATATACAAATCTTTTTTGGCGTGATTTTATTAATACCAAGCTTTGTATTAGCAGATGACGTCTCATTAAATAGTCACAATATTGGATTAGTTTTATTTGCTGGTATTGCCGCATCCATTATTGCGCCAGCAATGTGGATCCAAGGAGTCATGCGCTTAGGTGCCAATACCACGTCAATATTTATGAACCTTGCTCCGGTATTTACAGCCATTATTGCCATCTTTGCACTCGGTGAAGAATTAAAAAGCTATCACTTAATAGGCGGAGGTGTGGTTTTATTAGGTGTAATGCTAGCGCAACAGCTCCGCACGCCGCTAACTCAAGTCTTTAGCCGTAGGAAAAAAACAACGCAGGAAGATAGCTGCCAATAATAACGATACGATTACAGTCTATCTATTCTATAGCGTGATACAAGTTTGAATGCAATGTCGTAACCAATATGCCCCACTTCCGTGGGGCTATTTTTATGTAGATACTTTATGACGCTAATTTAGATAAATATCTTTTCATTCCCCTATTAATATTTATTGCGACTATGCTTTTTCGTGTGCAATGGGAATGGGATCTCAATGTTATATATTTTATTAATCATCCTACTAAATTTGCTTTTTATATATTTCGAAAATGCTTCCTTTAAAATTCTCAAGTCTTGCTTCAATATTGGAAAATGAAACCTCGTTACATTCATATCGATCCTTTTCATTTAAGCGATGAGATATATTTTACGATTTCAACCATAGATAAGTTCTCATACTTACAGCACCAATAATTTAACAAAATGATTTTCCATCAAGACTAATCACTTTTTTTCAAAAAAAAAACGAGAACCTAAGTTCTCGCTTTTTCTATTCGCACAATAATGACGCGATATAATATAAATTACGCTTTATATTTGCTCATCACTAATGTTGCGTTTGTACCGCCGAAACCAAAGCTATTTGACATAACAGTATTCAGTGCTTGCTCAGTAGGTTTAGTCACAATATTCAGACCTGCTGCTTTTTCGTCAAGATTTTCAACGTTAATACTTGGTGCAATAAAACCATGCTCTAACATCAATAAGCTATAAATTGCTTCTTGAGCACCCGCAGCACCCAATGAGTGACCTGTCATTGCTTTAGTTGCAGAAATTGCAGGTGAATCATGACCAAACACTTCTTGGATAGCTTCTAGTTCTTTCGTATCACCTACAGGCGTTGAAGTACCATGAGTATTAATATAGTCAATTTTGCCTTCAATACCGTGCATTGCCATTTGCATACAACGTACCGCACCTTCACCTGAAGGAGAAACCATATCGGCACCATCAGAAGTTGCACCATAACCCACAACTTCAGCATAGATGTGCGCGCCACGTGCTAATGCATGTTCTAACTCTTCAACAACAACAATCGCGCCGCCACCTGCAATAACAAAACCGTCACGGTCTTGGTCATAGGTTCTAGATGCTTTATCTGGCGTTTCATTGTATTTCGTTGACAATGCGCCCATTGCATCAAATTCACAAGTCATTTCCCAGCTCAGCTCTTCACCACCGCCAGCAAAAACAACATCTTGCTTACCTAATTGAATAAGCTCAACGGCGTGGCCGATACAGTGTGCAGAAGTAGAACAGGCTGAACTAATTGAATAGTTTACGCCTTTAATTTTAAACGGAGTTGCCAAGCAAGCTGAAATACCTGATGCCATTGCACGCGTTACCATATAGGGACCGACGCCGCGTAAACCTTTAGCACGCATACCATCAGAACCCGCCACTTGGTTACGAGGTGAACCACCACCTGAACCAACAACGATACCAGTACGTAAATTTGAAACTTGGTCTTCTGCTAGATTTGAATCTTTAATTGCCTGCTCCATTGACAGGTAAGCATAAACTGAGCAATCGCTCATAAAGCGGCGGATCTTACGGTCAATCAAACCGTCAGTATCCATTTTAACATTACCCCAGACATGACTACGCAGCCCTGCCTCTTTAAATTCTTCTGAGAAAGTGATCCCGGAACGACCTTCCTTCAGAGAAGCCAGTACTTCTTCCTGGTTATTACCAATGCTGGAAACAATACCTAGGCCAGTGATGACTGCACGCTTCATTCGTTACCTCATAACTATAATTATTTGATTGCGGGATTACATGCAGTCACTTTAGCTTACACTTGTACGCTGAACAAGTCCGATCAGGGTAAATATTTGTATTTTTTTATTTATGACACTCATAAGACTTTTATGTGAAGGTAGCCTTACGCCGTCATCAGCGCTAAAATTCAACCATTATTTAAGTAAAAATGGATTGTAACGTGAAAAAGATAGCCATAGAGACTGCAAACCTTAGCTGGAATGAGGAAGGTACGCCAATGTCTGAACAATTTGAGGATATTTATTTTTCAAATCAAAGTGGCTTAGAAGAAGCGCGCCATGTGTTTTTACACGGAAATCATTTCCCTGAACGTTTCTCAACTCATCCATTTAAAACCTGTGTTATTGCAGAGACCGGATTCGGTACTGGATTGAATTTTCTCGTGTTATGGCAAGCTTTTGTTCAATTCAAATTAGCTAACCCACAAGCTACAACACAACGTTTACATTTCATTAGCTTTGAAAAATACCCTTTAACAAAACAAGATTTAATTACAGCGCACAGCTGTTGGCCTGAACTTGCCCCGCTATCAAAACGATTATGTGAATATTGGCCACAGCCCCTAGCTGGAAACCATAGAATACTCTTAGAAAATGGCGCGATAACCTTAGATTTATGGTTTGGTGACGTTAATGAACAGATATCTCAACTTAATTTCAGCTTAAACAATCAGATAGACGCTTGGTTTTTGGATGGATTTGCTCCATCAAAAAATCCACTTATGTGGAGCGAACAGCTGTTCACTACAATGGCAAAATTTTCCAAAAATAATGCCACATTTTCCACTTTTACCGTAGCGGGTTTTGTCAAAAGAGGATTACAACAAGCAGGTTTTACAATTAGCAAGGCCAAAGGTTTTGGTCAAAAGCGTGAAATGCTAATTGGTAGCTTAATTAAAAAAAGCACTGATCTACCAACACCATGGTTTGCACGATTACCTGCCAGTAAAACTGATGATATTGCCATTATTGGTGGCGGATTAGCCAGTTTAACCGCCGCTTATACCTTGATGAAACGCGGCGCTAAAGTCACACTTTATTGCAAAGACAAGCGAGTAGCCCAAAATGCATCAGGAAATCGACAAGGGGCAATTTACCCGCTACTCACTGGCAATAACGATCCCCTAGAACGTTTTTTTGTCAGTGCATTTCCATTTGCCTCGCGCTTTTACCATTATCTCGCCACCATAGGATTAGAATTTGATGGGCAGTGGTGTGGCGTGAGCCAACTCGCCTATAATGATAAAATTGCTCAAAAAATTGAAACCATGTTACAAACGCAGTGGCCAGAAAATTTTGCAGTTGGCAAAAGCAAACAACAACTGAGTGAAATTTGCGGGGTGGATGTAAATCATTCAGGTATTCACTATGCTACTGGTGGCTGGCTTTGCCCTGCTCAACTTTGTGACAGTTTAACTCAATATCTTCAAGCGCAAGGTGTTGAGTTTTGTTTTGAACATGAGGTTAACCAACTCGAGCACAACGACGATAATTGGCAATTAGATATTGATGTTGCTGGCACAACAAAACAATTCATTCATCAAACTGTCGTTATCGCTAATGGCTATAAACTCAGACAATTTACACAAACCGAATACATTCCAATCACGCCTATTCGTGGACAAGTCAGCCATATTCCAACCAATCCAACACTCCAAAAGCTAAAAAACGTCCTCTGTTTTGAAGGATATTTGACCCCAGCAGACTCATCAAATGAACAACATTGTTTAGGGGCGAGTTATCAGCGTGAGCATCTTAATTTTGATTATAGTGAAGAAGAACAGCAAGGTAACAAGCAAAAGCTCATTGATAACCTGCCGGATCTAGCATGGCCACACGAAATCGATGTATCACAACAACGTTCACGTCAAGGCATTCGCTGTGTCATCCGCGACCATATGCCATTAGTTGGCAATGTCCCTGATTATGATAAGCTCATGTTGATATACAAAGACTTACCCCAACAAATGGCGCGCAAGCAACCTATCGCCAATGCCCCCGTTCACCCCAATTTATTTATTTTAGGCGCTTTAGGTTCTCGCGGTCTTTCAACGGCACCGTTATGTGCGGAAATTTTAGCATCGCAAATTTTTGGACAACCATTGCCTTTAGATGATGAAACCTTAGCAGAATTGCATCCTAATCGGTTTTGGGTAAGAAAATTGTTACTTGGCAGGAAAGTGAAAAAGCCTTACTAATGAATTGTATTGGTCTGTTATTTATATCTAGCAGACCAACTATTTAAATTAAAATAATTTCCATCGCACATCTATCTTGGAGTTCAAAACCAATATCTAACTCATGCTGCACAATTTGTTGTAATGCAGATGTTAGATTTTCTTTTTCAATAATTGAGAAACCTAAACGTTGATAGTAAGGTGCATTCCATGGAATTTCACAAAAAGTCGTTAGTGTAATTCGCGCTATCCCTAAATTAACTGCCGTATTAAAAACCTGCTTAATTAGCTGCTTGCCAATACCTTTTCCTTGCCATTGCTGACAAACAGATAATTCGCAAATGTGCAGGCTATTTTCGTGTTTTTCGAAATTAATAAAACCAATAGGCTCATCACTATTATTAACTGCAATCCATTCCATTTGTAATTGAATAAATTTCAGATGATCTTGCTCAGTCTGCACATTACCTTGCGCTATCCAACCAAATTTATCATGTCCCAAAAAAGTTTGAGCCGCCGATTTTTCAACCGCAGGAAGATATTTAGCATCATATTGATTTGCAAGGCGAATGGAATACATAATGACTCGATAAGTTTAACTAATTGAAGTAATTTAATTAAAAGCGGTTTAAATCAATATAAAAAAATCATATAAACATTACTCAAAATAGTTCGAGTTGTGGCTAGGCGGCAAGTGAAGCTAATCCCTAGGAGCATACATAAGTATGTGACTAGGGTTAGCAAGCGCAGCCAACAACGCCACAGCTTGAAATATGAAGAGCCGGCAAGTGCAGCCAACACCACCACAGCTTGAAATATGAAGAGTAATTAACGCACCTCGTTCAACAGCTGCCCCCACATCCCTAACACCAAGATCTGATCAGGTGGTGTCAGCTCGCCAGCTTTAATCGCAGTTTGAATACTTTGCTCAACACGTTGATATAACGCATCTGCGCTTGTTTGGTTTTCTTCTTCTAGTTCTGCCACAGCAAGGGTTAAGTGACCACGCAAGTATCCACCCGCAAATAATTCGTCATCGCTAGCGTGTTCGACCATATCATCAATTTTTGTCAGTATGCGTGTTTCAAAATCCGCAAGCATGCTTAATCCTTACTGTAATGAGTGTGTTTAAACTAATATTTATTAAGCGAAGATATCTTCCGGATAAGGGAATGCTTCTGCGCAAAGTGGAGGCGTATTGTAAAACGATTGTAACGCATTCACAAAGCGTAATGGCCGTTCAGGGATACCATTTTCTAAATATAGCATCACTTGTGTATGAACTTTGCGCATAAATGCAATACGGTCAGGTTCAAAATCACCCTCAAGGTTGTCACAACTGACATTAAATGGAATACCTACTGCGGCACAAAATAACCAATCAAACGCTTGAGGCTTAATTTCCACCACTTCAAAATCACATTGAGTCTTTGCATCACGCCCATCTGGGCAGTACCAATAGCCATAATCGACCTGCTGACGCCTTGCTTCTCCCGCAATGCACCAGTGTGAAATTTCATGCAGCGCACTCGTAAAAAATCCATGTGCAAAAACAATGCGATGATAAGAAATAGTTTCATCCGCAGGTAAATAAATAGGCTCATCATCCCCTTTTACCAACTTGGTGTTATATTCCACACCAAAACATTCGTCGAAAATATTAATTAATTGCTGATAATTATGTTTAGTCATGAATAATTCAAATCATCTTAAAATAATGAGAGAAACCAAGCTTTGATCACGTCGCCATGGCTGTCATGAAGCAATTTAATGCTCATTAGCAATGAAATAATCACAATCATTGGTCGGATAAGTTTTTGTCCTTTAGTCAATACTAAGCGCGCACCTAACCTAGCACCGATCATTTGGCCGATTAGCATAACAAAGCCAAGTACCCAAAGAACATGACCTCCGATAATAAAAAACACTAAGGAGCCAAAATTAGAGGCAAAATTGAGTAATTTTGCATGGGCAGTCGCTTTTGCTAAGTTATAACCGAGCAACAACACATAACCTAATGCTAAAAATGAGCCAGTTCCCGGGCCAAATGCGCCATCGTAAAAACCTAAGCTCATGCCAATTGCCACCCCAAATACAGGCATGCTAACGCGTTGCTGTCGGTCTTGCGCACCAATAGATGGCGTCAATAAGAAATAGAGCCCCACACAGATAACCATAATCGGCAATAACTGCTTGAGAAATGCGGTATCAATCATCTGGATAACAATTGCACCAATCATCGCGCCTATCATTGTCATAATGAAAGGAAAGATTTGTTCACGCAGATTAATCGCTTTTCGCCGAACAAAATAGAGAGTTGACGAAAATGAGCCGCCTACCGCTTGCAATTTATTGGTCGCCAAGGCTTCAACAGGGGTAATACCCACAGATAGCAGTGCCGGTATAGTCAGTAAACCACCGCCACCAGCAATAGAGTCAATAAAACCAGCAAAGAGAGCAACGAAAAAAAGCAGTAAATAAACTTCAGGAGCAACGGCGGTCAACCATTCCATTTTACAATCCAGACAAAGAAAACAATAACGCTAACACGTAATATATCTTAATTTATCAATGGCTATAGATACGCCAAATAAAACCAAATATCACTGCCCAGATGAAATATTTTTAAAAAGGCATCACCTAAACCTTTATTTACGGCTTTTATATATCAGTAAGTAGATAATTTAACTCTACCTACCGATATATCATAAATCAGATAAAATATAATAAGTTATACAAAAGGCTTCATTGTTGGGATTACATCAGCACACTGCCCACGATGACGTAAGTAATGATCCATCAATACAATCGCCATCATAGCTTCTGCAATAGGTACTGCACGTATACCTACACATGGGTCATGACGACCTTTGGTGATCATTTCCACTTCTTCACCATCACGATTAAGTGTTTTACCTGAAACAGTAATGCTTGATGTCGGTTTCATCGCAATATGCGCCACGATAGGCTGGCTGCTACTGATACCACCTAAAATCCCCCCAGCATGATTTGAAGTAAAACCATGTTGAGTAATTTCATCGCGATTTTCACTGCCTTTCAAGCTAATAACACCGAAGCCATCACCAATTTCAACGCCTTTCACCGCATTAATACTCATTAAGGCATGAGCAAGATCGGCATCTAAGCGATCAAATACGGGTTCACCTAGTCCTGCGGGAACATTTTCAGCGATAACAGTGACTTTAGCGCCAATAGAATCACCTTCTTTTTTCAATCCACGCAGCAATTCATCAAGGGCATCAAGCTTAGTCGGATCTGGGCAGAAAAATGGATTTTCTTCGACAATTGACCAATCTTTGATTTCGCATTCAATGGAACCCATTTGAGTCAAACAACCACGAATTTGAATGCCTAACTTTTCTTGTAGATATTTTTTAGCAACTGCACCAGCAGCAACTCGCATCGCCGTTTCACGGGCAGATGAACGTCCACCACCACGGTAATCGCGCTGACCATATTTTTGCTCATAGGTATAATCGGCGTGCCCAGGTCTGAAAACATCTTTAATTGAACCATAATCTTGCGAACGTTGATCGGTATTTTCAATCAATAAACCAATGCTAGTTCCTGTCGTGATGCCATTAAAAACTCCTGACAATATTTTTACTTGGTCAGGTTCTCGGCGCGCTGTGGTGTAACGTGATGTACCAGGGCGACGACGGTCTAAATCGACTTGTAAATCTGCCTCAGTCAGCGATAACCCCGGCGGTACCCCATCGATAATACAACCTAATGCCAATCCATGAGATTCACCAAATGTTGTAACACGAAAAAGTTGCCCTATTGAATTTCCAGCCATCCCGAGTTTCCTATTTTAAGTCTATGCTTATATTATTAATATACGATGTTGTATTTGATTACATTATTCTATGAAACAGTGCAACTATTCTCTCAATAACTCAAGCAACAGCAAGGTATACATAATATGTAGTTCGCACAAATGTGCACGATAAACAAAGCTGAAACTTGAATATAATGAGTTTACTAATTAGTCAATATACAAGTCAAAAAGCCCGTGATGTTCAACAAGTTGCTCACGCGTCAACATGAATACACCTTCTCCACCGTATTCAAAATCAAGCCAAATGAAGGGAACTTCTGGGTACTGTTCAACTAAATGCACCATGCTGTTTCCGACTTCGCAGATCAAAACCCCCTCTTCCGTCAGAAAACGTGGCGCATTAGCTAAAATACGACGAGTCAATTTTAAACCATCACTGCCTGCTGCAAGTGCGAATTCAGGCTCAACACGGAATTCTTCAGGTAGATCGGCCATATCTTCCGCATCAACATAAGGCGGATTAGTGACAATCAAATCATATTTGATATCAGGCATATCTCTGAATAAATCAGAGCGCATTGGTATAACGCGGTGCTCTAAGCCGTGATTAGCAATATTTTGCTCAGCAACGGCTAGTACATCCGCAGAAATATCAACCGCATCCACTTCTGCATCAGGAAATTCATAAGCACAAGCAATCGCAATACACGCACTCCCCGTACATAAGTCTAAAATATTTTGCGGCTCATCCGATAATAAACCCACAAAATGGTTGTTAATTAACTCAGCAATAGGTGAACGAGGAATTAATACACGCTCATCCACATAAAATTCATGACCACAGAACCACGAGCGATTCGTTAAATAGGCCACGGGTATGCGATCATTAATACGACGTAATACACGCTCAATAATACGATGACGTTCTGTTGGCGTTAGACGCGATGTGAGGAGCTCATCGGGTAAGTCGAGCGGTAAGTAAAGAGTAGGTAGCACCAGTTGTAGCGCTTCATCCCATGCGTTATCAGTACCGTGACCATAATAAACATTGGCAGCATTAAAGCGGCTCATTGTCCAACGTAAAATGTCCTGAATAGTGTGAAGTTCTGCTACAGCTTCATCAACGAAAATCTTTTCCAAAAAGGGATTCTCCAGTCGGTCTATTGAAAGGTAATATTTGAATGGTTAAAGTTTGCCACGAAGTGAGAGACAAATCAGCAGATTAATACAATAAAATAAAGATGAACATGCTCAAGAAGGGCTATTTGAATGATATTTTGTCTTAGTAATGCCCTCGGTCTTCACCGAAGGCATTATTTCATGATTAATTATATTGTGTTTTTAACTTTCATTTTGTACAAGCACTTCCGTTTGTTTAACGGTTTTTTTTACCCATAAGGTATAAGCGATACTCAAAAGTACCAGCCATATAATTCCAACATACAATGCTATACGCGTATCTTCAAAATAACCCAGCACACCAAAAATAAATAACATGAATACAATCGCAATAATCGGTGCGACAGGCCACATAGGCACAGGGAATTTTATCTGTTTAACTTCTTCTGGCGTCATTTTTTTGCGCATCGCAAACTGAGAGAGCAAAATCATCAACCAAACCCAAATAGTGGCAAAGGTTGCAATAGATGCAATCACTAAGAAAACACTTTCAGGGATTAAGTAATTTAAAACAACACCAATTAATAAGACTGCAACCATGACTAACACAGTCATCCAAGGCACACCATTCTTAGTTAACTTAGTAAATACTTTAGGTGCCTGTCCTTCATGAGCCATGCCATACATCATGCGTCCTGCACCAAAAATATCACTATTAATCGCAGATATTGCGGCGGTTATTACCACGACATTTAAAATATTAGCCGCAGATTGAATACCTAAACTATCAAAAATTTGAACAAACGGGCTACCTTGCTGACCAATTTGGTTCCAAGGATAAATACACATCAGGACAAATAAGGTCAACACATAGAATAATAAGATACGAATAGGAACAGCATTGATAGCTCTAGGGATAGTCACATCAGGATTTTTTGCTTCGCTGGCCGTGATCCCAATCACTTCTATTCCACCGAACGCAAACATCACCACGGCAAAGGAGGCTATCACCCCACCTATTCCATTTGGCATAAATCCATCGTGAATAAATAGGTTCGAAACACCCACAGCATGGTCTGCTGAGACACCAAAACCAAACATCATAATTGCCGCACCGCCAACTATCATCGCGATGATAGCGACAATTTTAATCAGCGATAACCAAAACTCCATTTCACCAAACGTTTTCACATGGCAAAGGTTAATTGCACCAATAAAGCAGATAATACTTAAAACCCATATCCACTGTGCAACATCAGGGAACCATAGCTTCATATAGAAACCAAATGCGGTCACATCTGCCAGACAAACAATCAGCATTTCAAAAACGTAAGTCCAGCCCGTGAAAAAACCGGCTCTAGGCCCTAAGTAATGGCTTGCATATTGTGAGAAAGAGCCTGCAAGTGGGCTATGAACCGCCATTTCACCTAAAGCACGCATCACCATAAAAACAGCCGCGCCACCAATTATATAGGCAAGCAGTACCGCCGGACCTGCTGTTTGTATTGCTTTTGCTGAACCATAAAATAGCCCCGTACCGATTGCAGCACCTAAAGCCATAAATCGTATATGACGCGCAGAAAGCCCGCGTGCAAGTTGTGATGTGCTTTGCATGATTTATCCTTCATATTATTTTATTAGTCTTGCAGATATACACAAAATAATTCAGGCTACATGTAGGCGACAGATGAAGCTATCTGGATAAGCATGCTCTAGAATGCAATTCAGGCAGCTAAAAGAAGTCCACAAGCATGCAACTTGAAGTATAACGGGTATAAATACTTCGGGCAGCCGATACGTCGCCGGCTGCCTTTTCTTTGCTTGATATGCTATTTAGGGAAGATTGTCCCTGTAGAAAACAATGTTGATAATTTATGTTGATTAATCAATTCAATCGCAGCTTCAATGTCGGGTGCAAAGTAGCGATCTTTATCGTAATACGCGACCTGATTACGCAGTGTTGATCGCGCTTTTTCTAGGACTTCACTCGATTTTAGCCCTTCACGAAAATCCATTCCTTGGCAAGCAGATAGCCATTCGATGGCTAAAATACCGGTTACATTTTTGGCCATTTCCCACAAGCGACGGCCTGCGGCAGGCGCCATAGAAACATGGTCTTCCTGATTCGCTGACGTCGGTAAGCTATCAACACTTGAAGGATGCGCTAGGGCTTTATTTTCACTCGCAAGCGCTGCTGCTGTCACTTGTGCAATCATAAAGCCTGAGTTTACGCCGCCGTTATTCACTAAAAATGGTGGTAACTGAGACATATGCGTATCCATCAATAACGCAATACGTCTTTCCGATAGCGCGCCAATTTCAGCAAATGCAAGGGCAAGATTATCCGATGCCATCGCCACAGGCTCCGCATGGAAGTTTCCACCTGAAATAATGTCGCCATTGTCAGTAAATACCAATGGATTATCTGACACTGCATTTGACTCAATAAGAATAACTTCTGCAGCTTGGCGAATTTGAGTTAAACAAGCACCCATGACCTGTGGCTGACAACGCAAAGAGTAAGGGTCTTGCACCTTAATACAATTTTCATGGGAATGAGATAGTTCGCTATTTGACGTCAAGACTTCACGGAACAATGCCGCGACATCAATTTGCCCTTTTTGACCGCGAACCTCTTGAACTCGTGCATCGAAAGGTTTACGAGAACCCAAAGTTGCTTCAACACTCAATGCACCACAAACAATGCCAGAAAGGAGTAGATTTTCAGCCTCAAATAATCCTTTAAGTGCAAATGCCGTTGACACCTGAGTACCATTTAGCAGCGCGAGTCCTTCTTTCGCCTCTAGTTTTAATGGTGACAATCCAGCTTTTTCTAATGCTTTTTTCGCTGAGATCCATTTTCCTTGGAAACGAGCTTTACCTTCACCTAATAAAATCAAACTCATATGAGCAAGCGGAGCTAAATCACCTGATGCCCCTACAGAACCCTTGGCTGGTATGAATGGATAAACTTCCGCATTTACCATCGCAATTAAAGCATTAATCACCTCAAGGCGAATACCTGAAAAACCACGAGCAAGACTGTTTACTTTAAGTACCATTATCAATCGAACTATTTCATCTTCTAATGGCTCGCCCACACCTGCGGCATGGGACATCACGATTGACCGTTGTAATGATTGCAAATCTTTGGTGGCAATACGGGTATTCGCCAGTAACCCAAATCCAGTATTGATGCCATAGGCCGTTTTATCTTCAGCAATAATCTGATTTACGGTAGCAACACTTTTTTCAATCGCAGTATGAGAACGTTTATCTAGCGAGATAGTGACTGAATGCTCAAAAACATTGCGCAAATCGTCGAGTGTCATTTTTCCTGGGTGAATAGTTAATTTAGTCATCGGTGGCACCCCTTAACGTGTTTTTAGCATAGGTAAATTAAGATTTTTTTCTTGTGCGCATTTAATGGCAATGTCATATCCTGCATCCGCATGGCGCATCACCCCAGTCGCCGGGTCATTATGCAAAACGCGAGCAATACGTGCAGCAGCTTCATCAGTACCATCACAAACAATAACGACGCCCGAATGTTGAGAGAAGCCCATACCAACACCGCCACCATGATGCAGAGAAACCCATGTCGCCCCACTTGCGGTATTTAACAATGCATTGAGTAGTGGCCAATCTGAAACCGCATCAGAGCCATCTTTCATTGATTCTGTTTCACGGTTTGGACTTGCAACAGAGCCTGAATCTAAATGATCGCGCCCAATAACGATTGGTGCAGAAACTTCACCACTTCTGACCATTTCATTAAACGCTAAACCGAGTTTTGCTCTATCGCCTAAACCAACCCAACAAATGCGCGCTGGCAGCCCTTGAAAACTAATACGCTCACGCGCCATATCCAACCAGCGATGTAAGTGCTTATCATCAGAAAGTAATTCTTTCACTTTTGCATCAGTTTTGTAGATATCTTCAGGATCGCCTGAAAGCGCAACCCAACGAAAAGGTCCAACACCACGACAAAATAGTGGACGAATGTAGGCAGGTACGAATCCAGGGAAATCAAACGCATTTTCTACGCCCATTTCAAGTGCCATTTGACGAATATTATTACCATAGTCAAACGTTGGAATACCCTGTTGCTTAAAGGCCAACATAGCTTTTACATGCTCAGCCATCGATTTTTTGGCGGCAAGTGCAGTTCCTTTCGGATCTTTCACGCTTTGCTCACGATACTCATCCCAACTCATGCCTATAGGTAGATAGCCATTAAGCGGGTCATGAGCGCTGGTTTGGTCTGTGACCATGTCAGGTTTAACGCCACGTCTTACTAATTCAGGTAAAACCTCTGCCGCATTGGCACACAAAGCAATAGAAACCGCTTTACCTTCTGAGGTGTATTTTTGGATACGGGCTAAGGCATCATCAAGGCTAGTCGCTTGCTCATCCACATATTTCGTTCTTAAACGAAAATCGATGCTGTTTTGCTGGCATTCAATATTGAGCGAACAAGCGCCGGCTAAAGTTGCGGCTAGTGGTTGAGCACCACCCATCCCACCAAGGCCAGCGGTTAGCACCCAGCGTCCGGTTAAATCACCATTAAAATGTTGGCGACCTGCCTCAACAAAAGTTTCGTAAGTTCCTTGGACAATCCCTTGGCTACCAATGTAAATCCAGCTACCTGCTGTCATTTGGCCATACATTGCCAACCCTTTAGCATCGAGCTCATTAAAATGTTCCCAAGTAGCCCAATGTGGCACGAGATTTGAGTTAGCAATGAGTACGCGAGGTGCATTTTCATGGGTTTTAAAAACACCAACAGGCTTTCCTGATTGAACCAACAAAGTTTCATCACTTTCCAATTTTTTAAGCGATTCAACAATTTGGTCATAGCATTGCCAGTTACGTGCAGCACGGCCAATTCCGCCATAAACCACTAATTCATGTGGATTTTCTGCAACATCAGGATCAAGGTTATTCATCAACATGCGTAAAGGCGCTTCTGTCAGCCAGCTTTTTGCATTAAGTGTATTTCCTCGTGGAGATCTAATTTCGACATTTCTATATTTATTATTGAGTTCTGTCACTTTTATATCCTTTTGCTATTACGTCGCTGGTACTGACAGCGTCATTTATTCTGATTCGGTCTCCATATAGATATAGTTGTATATACATGTACTATCAATTAGTTTTTTAACAACTAAATTAGGTGAAATAATAATAAATATAATTATTTCCAATAAATATCATGCAGATAAAATATTTTTATACACTTGCAGGGCAATTTATTTCTTCTGAATTTGCCTGCCAAGTCACATTTCATTCACAGTCAATTCACATTCAATGCAATTTAACTTAAGGAGAAAACAATTAGTTTTAGTGATTCAATCAAAATATGACGGGAAGTTTTAGCGGATAAAAGTGGAAAATAATGGGCATAATTCATTAACCACTTTGCTGTATAAAAAGATATTTAAAGGGGTATTTAGGAAGAAAAACGACCTTTTAATTTATAACGATGACCGGGAAACAATAATTTTGTACTCGTAACCGTGAAAGCTTGTGACCATGTTCGACGTGTAATCAGCAAACATGAAGACCCTGCATCAATATGTAATAACCTAGCAGAGCGCTCATCCGCTTCCACCGCTTCGACAATATGTTCACCCTGGGTTAAAGGTGCTACTTGGGAAAGATAATCGTGAGGGGTGATGGATAAAAAATTTTGTTCTAAATAGTCAGGTGCGGCTAATGCATTAACATACCGATCTTCTATTTGTACTGGAACATCATTTTCAAGATGCACAATAACAGAATGAAAAACAATGTTGCCTGACAATATATTCAATTCTTGCGCCAATGCAGCAGAGGCCGTAACTTGCTCTAACTTAATAATCTTACAGCTATACCGATGCTTTCTCGCAACAATTTCAGATTCAATACTGTGAATTTCAAATAATGCAGACTGCCCTTTTGGTTCAGCAACAAAAGTTCCCACGCCTTGTAATCGGATAAGCAGACCTTGTGCTGTTAATTCACGTAAAGCACGATTTGCGGTCATTCGACTACATTGAAATTGAATAACTAATTCAGATTCAGAGGGAACTCGGTCATTTACCTGCCATTCACCCGTCACTATTTTCTCAGTAATCAAATGCTTTACCTGCAAATATAATGGGATTGGTGTGGCTGATTTCTCTTTTTTATCGGCTGTCACAGTTATTTCCAGTTTAGTCAACAAGATGGCCAAACCTGCCTCTAAGATATTCAAACCTTAAACACAGGCTACTTCACTACTTTCGGTTCCTAATCATCCTGACAGTCGTTAATAAAAAAATGCTACTCAATGGTATTAAATAAAACTAAGCCCCATTGAGTATTTATTTATAGAAAAGTGTTACTGCATATATTGAACATGATCCTAACCCGCAGCAATAAGAACTTTATTAATTATCACGATAATTCGTGCCATTAGTCTCTTTTTTAATGTTATTTATTATGATGCGTAATCGTCCCTTGATGCACTCGCATATACAGAGGGTTACTGCCTTGTTCATAAATCATTTCAACAGGTTCGTGAGCATTCCACACCACAAAGTCTGCTTGAAAACCTGCTTTTAGCTGTCCATGACTATGTTCACGTCCAAGCGCTTTTGCAGCATGACAAGTTACCCCAGACCAAATTTCTTCTGGTGTTAATCTAAATAGCACCGCCGCCATATTCATTATCATTCGTAAAGATGCAAACGGACTGGTTCCTGGGTTAAAATCAGTAGAAACCGCCATGGGTATTTGATGTTCGCGCAATAGCTCAATGGGTGGCAATTTAGTTTCGCGTAAAAAATAGAATGCCCCCGGTAATAAAACGGCAACTGTACCGCTCTCTTTTAATGCTTTAATACCATCCAAATCAAGATACTCGATATGATCGACAGATAGTCCTTTAAAGCTCGCCACTAATTCGCTACCGCCCAGATTCGATAATTGTTCCATATGACCTTTAACTGGGATCCCTAATTTTTGCGCCGCTAAAAATAATTTCTTACTTTGATCAAGTGAAAAACCAACGCTCTCGCAAAATACATCGACAGATTCAAAAAGCCCTTTTTCCCATAATTGAGGCATTATGGTATGGCAAATAAAATCAATATATTCATCTGGCTTGCCTTTGTACTCAGGTGGAACGGTATGGGCAGATAATAACGTCGAGCTCACTGTAATAGGATAAACCGCAGATAATCTTTTCGCGACTAACAGTTGTTTTTCTTCACTGTCAAAATCAAGGCCATAACCTGATTTCATTTCGATAGTCGTCACACCTTCTCGGATTAACGCCTCTAGCCTTGGCTGTGATGCACGAAATAATGCATCTTCATCTAATTGCCTTGTTGATCGCACTGTAGAATTAATACCGCCACCTTGCGCACTAATTGTTTCATACGAAACGCCATTCATTCGCTGCTCCCACTCAGCAGCTCTATCACCACCAAACACTAAATGCGTATGGCAATCAATCAATCCCGGTGTGACCAACCGTCCCTCAATATCAATAACCTGACATCCATTTGTGTCAACGGTATCACTAGGCAGTATTGCCATAATTTTATTATCACGAACAATCAAGTCATGACCTTCGACTAACCCATAAGCAGTTGTTAAATCAGTATTCATTGTAGCAATGCGGCCATTGCGCCATACAACATCTTGAAATTGAGCTATAAATGACATTGAATTTCCTATTACTATTAAGGCGATATTTGTCAGCTTCACAAATAAAAGTATATATATGTATATACAATTAGACTAAGAAACCATCTCTTGTCAATATATAACAAGTCAAATAGTTATAAATTTGTTACACAACATGGATATTATTCAATTGTGACCGTTTAAACGGAAAATAGGTTACACTACAGAAAGTCATATCAATCTAAAAATAACTAATTAAAACACGATGAAAAACAAATTTGGACTGAAAGATGAAGATATTCATCTATTCAAAGAAGCAATTACTGGTGCAAAAAAGATCCGCCAAGATCAGATTTTACATGCACCTATTCGCGCTAAAGTCACGAAGCCATCCAGCAAAAAAGTGATGCAAGAACAAGTTGATGCTTCTTTTTATTTTTCAGATGAGTTTCAGCCACAACTTGAAGATGAAGGTCCAACTCGTTATTTAAAGCCTGATTCAAACCCCTATGAACTCAAAAAATTACGCAGAGGCGATTACACCCCTGAGCTTTTTCTTGATTTGCATGGGCTAACGCAGATGGAAGCAAAAAAAGAAATCGGCGCACTCATTGCAGCCTGTAAAAGAGAAAATGTATATTGTGCCTGCATTATGCATGGACATGGGAAGCATATATTGAAGCAGCAGACGCCACTATGGCTTGCGCAGCATCCAGATATCATTGCTTTTCATCAAGCACCCAAAGAATGGGGGGGTAATGCAGCACTTTTATTGTTAATTGAAACCATCGAGAGCGCTCGTCGTTAAGCACTCTTTATCGATAAGTTTGCATCATAACTTAAGTATATGAGTTATTTTGCAAACATCACTTGTGAAGGACTTAGCATCCATTCAACATTACTTTTCAACTGTTCCATGTTGAGATTAATGCAAGCGATAGTTGATGTCGTAAACATCGGAGGTTCTTTATGTGGACACAACTCCGAAACCAAATATCCCACCAAGGGTAAATGAGAAACCACCAAAACTGCATTAGCGCCCAACGTTGCTAAATCACGAATATGATCGGCGACAAATTCTGCATGCCCTCCAGGTGTTAACTCCTCCATCACCTGCATTTGCGTTGGTAATTCAAGGTTATCCCTGATGACTTGTAAGGTTTGTTCTGCTCGTAAATAAGGACTAACTAACACTTTATCGATATCAATCTGTGGCTCATGATGATTTAACCACTGTGCCATTAATGCAGACTCATCTCTTCCCTTTTGGGTTAATGGTCTTGCAGAATCACTGGGAGCCTGTATCGCCGCATCACCATGACGCATAATATAAACTTGCATAATCCACCATCTGGGTAGCCAATCCTAAATGAATGGCTATTCTTTTTGTTAAGATAATTGTTGTAAAAGTCACCATCAGTTGGGGTGAAACCTGATTCTGCAATAAACCACAGATAAATAAAATGACTTGCATTGTTTTTTGCTGAAATTTTTTATTAATATCTTTCGTCAGTATTTTACACTTACGGCTAAACTAGACTTTTACTCGAAAAAACATCACAAAAAAAACCTGATAACCCAAGTGAATGTAACAAATGAATGCACTAGGGTATCAGGTTTTCCACTGAAACTAAAATAGCAAGCTTATTGGCTATAACCCGACTTATTCACGCTGAGTGGGATAAAAGGTTTGGTTATCTTTAGCCATTTGACACAATAAATCACAAGGTGAAAATTTTTCACCGTGGCTTTTAGCTAAGGCTTGCATTGTCTCCACTGTTTTAGCAATACCTAAACTATCCATATACCTAAAAGGACCACCAAAAAATGGCGGAAAACCAATACCAAAGACCGCACCGATGTCGCCATCTCTTGCACTGCGAATAATTTTTTCATCTAAACAACGTGCCGCTTCATTTAACATCAACATGACACAGCGCTGTGCAATATCTGTTTTACTCAATTTATTATCAGGTTGAACACCAATTAATGCGTAAATTCGTTTATCCACCTGCCGTTTTGGTGCCTTTTTCCAAAATAACAGTTTTGAACTTGTATGGCCGTACTCATAAAAACCTCGGCCATTCTTTTTTCCTTTCCTGTCGTCATTAATCACTTTGTCTAAAGCTTCTGGTGCCTTAAATCTATCGCCAAAACGCGCAACAAGAATAGGTAATATTTTGGTGCCTACATCAATCCCGACTTCATCGAGTAAATTAAAGGGACCAACAGGAAAACCGAAACTGACCAATGCACTATCGATATGTTCAATCGACTCACCCTGTACAAGGCATTGAGTTGCCTCACATAAATAAGGCGCTAATATTCGGTTCACATAAAATCCAGCATCATCACCAACCACAATCGCCGTTTTACCTTGACGCTTAGCAAAAGCAACTACAGTGGCAATTGTCGTGTCATCTGTATGTTTATGAGGAATAACTTCCACCAACGGCATTTTATCTACAGGACTAAAATAATGCAGACCAATAATTTTTTCAGGGTATTTAGCTTGTGCAGCAATTTGATGAATAGGTAATGACGATGTATTTGAGGCAAAAATAGTCTTCCCATCGGATATTTGTTCTATTTCAGCGACCATTTTTTGCTTCAATGCTAAATCTTCAAAAACTGCCTCAACAACAATATCTGCTTTTTCAAAACCTTGGTAATTCACAGTTCCCGATATTTTCGACATTATTGCCGCTCTTTCACGAGCAAGTAATCGCCTTTTTGATACTCGTTGAGTGAGCAGATCCCAGCTATAACGTAATGCCTGAGCCACGCCTTTATCCGAAATATCTTTAATACGAACAGGCAATTTTCCTTGGGAAGCACTGATATACGCAATTCCACCGCCCATCAAGCCACCGCCAAGAACACCAACTTGCTGAATATTTATCGGTTTTGCTTTAGAACCTGTTTCATTTTTAAGAGAAGTCACGGCAAAAAATAAACTGCGTAATGCGGCAGATTCAGGAGTCATTACTAACTCGCCAAACGCTTTAGCTTCTTGGGCATAGCCCGCTTTCGCCCCGTTATTCATACCAGTTTTAACAACTTGAATAATTTTATCCGGTGCCGGATAGTGGCCTTTCGTTTTACTAAGTGCTTTTTGTTTTGCACTATTAAACACCTGATTACGCAATAGCTTGCTACTCAATAAGCGCTGTTGCCAATGAATAACAGGTCTCTTTACACCACCTTTTTTAGCCAACTGCACAGCCACATCTAATAAAATGGATTCAGGTACAACATCATCAACTAAACCTATTTTTAGTGCCTGTTTTGCTCTTAATTGCCGACCCGTTAGCATTAAATCAAGTGCATGAGGAATACCGATTAAGCGAGGTAGACGCTGCGTACCACCTGACCCCGGTAATAAACCTAATTGTACTTCAGGCAAACCTAATCGAGTTTTTTCGTCGTTTGAACAAATTCTTGCATGGCAAGCCAGCGCCAGTTCTAATCCACCACCAAGGCAAGCACCATGAATTGCGGCAATAATAGGGAGTGGATAATTATCTATTTTATCAAACAGTAAATGCCCTTCTTTTGAAAGTTCACTTGCTTGCTCTTTATTTTCACAGTTAGCAATCATGCTGATATCAGCACCGGCGATAAAATTATCTTTTTTACCCGATGTAATAACCAAGCCTTTAAGACCCGAGGTTGATTGTGCCTGCTGTAAAATAGCCAAAAATTGCTCTGCAAACTCCGCTTTCAGCGTGTTCACTTTTTCATTTGGCACGTCAATGAAAATCACTCCGACATTTTCGTTGTAAATTTCTAATCTAAACGCGGGTTGACTAGCTTTTGTATCCATTTCACTAGCAGTTTCAACCTCTATAGCAGAATGTTGTTTCATTATTCCACCTCCAAGATCATCGCTGCACCTAAACCACCCGCAGCGCAAGCCGTTGTTAACCCAAAACCACCACCACGCCGGCGCAGCTCATTTAATGTTTGCGTTACCATGCGGGCTCCCGTAGCAGCAAATGGATGCCCATAAGCGATTGAACCACCTAATACATTAAATTTATCCATATCGATGTCACCAATCGCTTGTGTTAACCCAAGTTTCTCTTGAGCAAACTTGTGGCTTGAAAACATTTGAACGTTTGCCAATGTTTGAGCTGCAAATGCTTCATGCATATCAATCAAAGTTAAATCTTGCAGTGTCAGCCCTGCGCGTTTTAATGCAATTGGCGTCGCGTAGGAAGGGCCTAGCAGCATATCTTCCCACACATCAATGGCAGAAAAGGCATAGCTTCGGATGTAACCTAGCGGTGTATAGCCAAGTGCTTTTGCTCTCGATTCTGTCATCATCAATACCGCAGCAGCACCATCAGTAAGCGGTGTACTATTTGCTGCGGTCACACTTCCATGTTTACGGTCAAAAGCCGGTTTTAATTTCGCATAGGAAGATAAAACTGAATTGCCTCTTATTGTATTATCTTGAGAAAAAGCTTGCTTAAATGGTGGCATATAAGCCGTCATGACTTCTGACTCCAACACCCCGCTATCCCAAGCTTTGGCCGCAAGTATGTGTGAGCGATGCGCTAATTCATCTTGCTCTTCTCGACTAATATGATAACTTTTTGCCATCTGCTCGGCAGTATCGCCCATTCGCAATCCAGTAGAATATTCAGCCACACCTGGCGCAACAGGCAATAAATCTTTTAAGCCTAATTTTGAAATTAAAGATAACTTTTGCCCAAGACTTCTCGCTTTACTTAACGATAATAATGTCGCGGCTAATTTCTTTGAAACACCAATAGGCAGTACCGAGGATGAATCTGCTCCGCCAGCAATACCGATTGAAATATCACCAACCATCATACTTTGAGCCACATTAACAATGGCTTGGAAACTGGTTGCACAGGCTCTAGAGACACTATAAGCATCGGTTGATACGCTCATACCCGTGCCCAACACAATTTCTCTGGCGATATTTGGCGCTTCTGGCATCTGCACAACTTGCCCAAACACTAATTGTTCAATCAAAGATTTATCTAAATCACTACGACATAACAGCTCAGCGACAACTGCCTTACCTAAATCAACGGCAGCAATCCCTTGATAAGCAGTCGCTTGTTTTGCGAAAGGCAAACGTAATCCGCTAACAATAGCGATTCGTTCCTTTGCTGTATAAGTGCTTTCGCCATGTTGGGAAAGTTGATTCATGGGCGCTCCCGCTAAAAGAAAAAATGAAAATTAAAATTGTTTTCTTCAATACTGACCCGCAGAGGTCTGACCTGTACTGATTGTTAACATAATCTTCACAATTATCAAATAGCGTTAATGAAAAATGGGAGCTCGCACGCAACTTAAAGTGAAATAAAAATAGAGGTAAGAAATTATTAAGAAAGGGGATATAAAAAACCCTTTTATCTGGGGATCTGAATTGATAAAAGGGTTATTAGCGGCAATTCAATCGTTTGATTAACGAAGTCCTAACTGAAAAATCAGACTTTCTGCTTCACAAGCAAAATTAAAATCAGCAGTGAGTTCAACACCACCTTCAACAGCCTTGAAGGAATGGGTAATTACACAAGGTTCTGACTCAACAGATTTCGCTTTATCTGTGAGTGTTTTCAACATGGAATCTGCCTCACCTTGTGTTGCGAAAACATGCTGATACGATGCTGTGCAGTCTTTATTATCTAAGACTGTACCTACATCAACACAACAGCAAGCAGCTGTTTCTTCCGCACTACAACGGTTAATCGCATCAGTCATCGTACTCTCCAAATAAACAAACTGTTAAGTGGCTATCATAACGCTGAAAAAGTAGTAAAAACCAGTGTGCATCAATATTTATTGCAAACAATCCAACATAAGTTTGATCTGACCCCGTACATGGTCTTTTATTGTACTTTAATCTTGGTTTTATGTTGTAATTTTGTTAAATACATCGCATTTTTGAAAACAAGGTCACAATAAACACAAAACATACTTGCAACATATTAGGTGGTCAGACCTATACTCTAGTAACTGGTCTGATTTGTCATAACGACATCCGACCCTACAATTCTGCGCTTCTTGCGATAAGAAGTCGCTTTATTTAAATAAAACATACAAGAGGGTTTTGGTCATGAGCCAGAAAAACCTGTTTAATCGATCAGCTTTAGCAATAGCAGTGGCAATTATCTCCTCCAACGCAAGTGCAGCTGGTTTTTTGCTTAATGAATATTCCACTTCTGCATTAGGACGTGCATTTTCGGGAGCAGGCGCAGTTGGCGATAACGCAAGTGAAGGGAGCCGTAACCCTGCGGCAATGATGTTATTCGACCGCCCAGCACTTTCAGTCGGCGCAGTTTATATTGACCCAACGGTTGATATTAAAGGCCGCGACAATGACATGTTTACAGCCAATAACATCGCACCGAATGCCCTTGTTCCAAATGCGCATTTTATCTTCCCAATCAATGATAAATGGGCTGTGGGTACATCGATGACCACTAACTTTGGTCTCGCTACTGATTTTAGTAAAGATTATGCAGGCGGCCTTGCTGGTGGTAAAACTGACCTAAAAACAGTTAACTTGAACTTAAGTGGTGCTTATCGTCTTAATGATAATTTTAGTTTTGGACTAGGCGCTAATGCAGTCTATGCTGATGCTGAAATTACTCGTCACCTCGGTGCTGCCTCTCCTTCAAGACCAAGTACAACAGCGGCTAAACTTAAAGGTGATGATTGGGGTTATGGCTGGAATGCTGGCATTTTGTATGAAATTAACCAAGATAACCGTTTAAGTTTCACTTACCGCTCAAAGGTAAAAGTCAAATTTGAAGAGGGTAAATTCTCAAGTGATCTACCACCATTATCTGGTAGTACCGTTAAAGGAAAATTAGACCTTAACTTACCTGATGTCTGGGAATTTTCTGGCTATCATAAAGTCGCGCCACAGTGGGCTGTACATTATACTGCGGCCTATACTGGATGGAGTACGTTTAAAGAGTTAACGGCTTATCAAAAAAGCAATGGAAAGGAATTATTCCACAAACCTGAGCACTTTAAAGATGCTTGGCGCTTAGCGCTAGGTACTACCTATTTCTATGATGATAATTGGACCTTCCGTACGGGTATTGCCTACGACGAAAGCCCAGTTCCAGCTAAATATCGTTCAATCTCAATTCCTGATCAAGACCGTTACTGGTTAAGTGCGGGTTCAACTTACGCCTTTAATGAAAATGCGTCTGTCGATGTCGGCATTGCTTATATGTATGGTAAAAAAGTTAATATTAATGAAAGACTTAAAGAAGATAGCCCAGCTACAATGACACACTTTAAATCTGAAGGTTCTGCGTGGCTATATGGCGTGAACTTTAACTATACATTCTAAGATATTAGCCACTACAGTAGGCTTTATTCATTGCTATATCAGGGGAAATTATCCCCTGATATCATTCACTGCACATTACATGATGTTTGAATACAACAGAGTAATACAGTCTCACTCTATTATATTATTAATCTATAGAATCTAAATCCCCTTGAATCGCCGCTGCATTCGGATTTTCAACCGCTTCTAATACTCCGCCATTAGCGAGGAAATCATTACGTTGGAAATAAGCCTCACGCAACATTAAATATGGGTCAGATGAATTTCTGAGTAAACCATCGGAGTCTAACAGTCTAGAACGCGTTTCTATTCCTTCAAGTGCCCATTTACCGGCTGACATCCAAAAAGTTAAATAGCTCAGCATCGGATAGAGTCCATCAACAAGGTCGCCCCCTTGTTCACGCACTGTAGCACTTCCATAGCCGGGTAAGACAACGTAAGGACCATAACCAACGTCATAGTAACCAAGTGTATTACCAAAGCGCTTAGGCTCTTCTTTCGCTAGTTGTGGGTTTGCCATTGAAGCGACATCAATCAACCCACCCATACCAAATACGGTATTGAGGAAAAAGCGATTAAAATGTTTAAACCCTTGGGTCACTTCACCACGAGCAAAACTGTTAAGCATACTCGCAGGCTCTTCAAGGTTAACAAAGAAGTTAGTTAATCCATTTCGAGCTGGCATTGGGACATAGTCTTTCCAAGCAACAGCTACAGGCCTCAAGACATAAGGGTCTAAGACGTTGTAGTTAAAGTTGAACATGGCTCGGTTAAAACCTTCCAGCGGGTCTGAACGTTCTTGCGTTACAGGATCAATAGAACTAGCACAGCCAGCTATTAGCACCCCAGCAAGAAAAACGCTAGTCATTCGAAACTTCATCATCCTCTCCATTCCCTGTACCACCAGCCTCGGTACTTTCCACAGTTTTAACTTATGTGTTTTATAATAAAGCCAAATAGAATTATTTGTTAATCGTTTTGAGTGATCCAACAATCCATATCTACTAATTATAACCTATTTAATTATATATTTATTATAAGAATAATGACTAATAAGTACAAAAATAGCACAACATATTAATATGTATCATAATATTAATTATGATTATTTATCAATAAGTTACTAAACAGAGGTATCCATGGCGATGAAAAAAGCGATATTATTCTCATTATCTGACATTACTAATCATCCAGCAAATATCTAAAGAAAATCAATAAATTAACCAATTGATTTCATCAAAAACCAGTCTATTAATTCACTTTATTACCGAATAGAACAATGTGTCTTTTTATGCGCTATTTTCATAATAGATAACGTATCACGGTTTAAAAAAACTTAACTATCAACAAACAATAAGAATAATCACTCACTAATTATTCATATAGTGTCATTGATATAATGATTTAGTCACTCACGATTCAAAAAATTAATAATTAACTGTTTTTTATATGTTTTTCAGCTAACCATTACATGACATAATCAACCGTTCAGTCCCATTTTTGAATAAAAAACAACCTAAAAAATACTTTTTTTAGTATAAACAGAAGAATTTTAGCGTAACAACTTGATTCAATTAGATGTGACCAGTAAAATGCCCCACTCTGCTTGCCATTTCGCATTTATGTCCCCTTAGTTAAATGGATATAGTTAATAAAACAATCAACAGATTGAATTTATTGAGTTTTAATTAACTCAAGCACTAGGCAAAGTACACTATTATGTACACAACCTAAAAAGCAACCCCAAAATCTCTCTCATTTTTGTGTCACAATTTTGGCACAGCTTGCCACAACCCATCTCAATCGTAATTACTACTTTTACGACCAATCCTGATATACCCCCTCATCACGTTCAAATAAAATATGACCTCAACTCAGAGGTCACATGAACACAACTCAATTGCTTTTACTTGCACTAAATTGCATCAATGAAAATAAAGAACCAACTCATTTAGAGCAATCGTACATATACGTTTTTTACTGTACTCAAATTGTAGATATGAAGCTGACTATTAATGATTTCATTACTCAATTACAGATAAACGATTTAGTACGTGATACTAAAAAGGAAACTGCAATACTGAATTTTTTGAGTGATAATCTAGTCAAAGCTGAGAAGAAATTTAATGATAGGATTATCGCATTAACTTAATTCAGAGATTGCCGCCTGTTACAGCGGCTTTTGCCATTTAAAGCAATATCTCACCCTCACCAAGACCATATTGTTTGCGCTCTGCCGCTTCCTGCTCTGCCCTTTCAACTTCCTCAGCAATACGCTCAGCCTCTT
>NZ_JBQDNB010000028.1:0-56392 GCF_052096715.1 Providencia sp. | reverse complement strand
TCACGATAACGTCAGGAGAGATAGAAACAATGTTCGTTTTGATAATGATGTTATATGGCAATCCAGTGTTGGTATCTGAGCAAATATACACACAGCAAGAATGCGAGAGTCGTGCCAGTCAATTAATGATAGTGCGGGATGTTGAGATTAAATGTGGTGAGGTAATGAGAGAGTGAATAGATTAAGAGAGAGAATAATAGAAGTTCTTCAATGTAATCAGCTTACCACAGAAGAACTATATCACTTGTGCCACCCTGACTATTCAAGAAGTCAGGTTAGTTGCGTGATTGGTCACTTGGAAGCAGGTGGAATCATCAAGAAAAGCATTTGTGAATATTGGGAGCTAATCAATGAATAAATACACAGTAAAGGCTGAAAATGTAAAGCCGAACGACTGCATGATTATAGCTGGTATCAGCGTTCGAGTGCGTTATTGTTATTATCACCACAGTAGCATCGAGCATATTAAAGGAAAGGTAACGTTCGACCTACAAAGGTTTGAAGATGAACTACATCCACTATGCGATAAAACATTCATGAGAATATCTATGGATTCAGATGAATTGGTTGAGGTGTTGAGAGATGAATAAATACACCGAACTCTCTGACTTTGAGATTAATTTAAAAGTAGCTCACATTGTGCTGGGTAAGGATAACTATGATTGGTGTCCAGATAAAAAAGAAGTTTACCTTGCAGGTATTGATGGTGGTGATTTCTTACCGCATGGATATTTCGACCCATGCAACAACCCGTCCGATGCAATGCCGATTATTATTGAGAATAAGATATGCACCGCATTTGATGTATTTGTAGAAGAGCACGACGGCGGTAATTGGGTTGCTTCACCTGCGTATGGCTTTGCAAGTGAAAGAACTAGAAGCAATAACTTTTACCGCGCCGCTATGGAAGTATTTCTATTAATGAAGGATGCGGAGAATGAAGGCTGATTACGGAGGTAGCCACACACCAAAGGAATTGCGTGATAGATGGCAAACTCCCCTACCTTTATTCACAGCATTGGACGCTGAGTTCGGTTTCTATTTAGATGCCGCCGCCGATAAAAATAACCACCTTTGCACTCATTACCTGACCGAAAAAGACGACTCACTAAATTGTGATTGGGAAAGTTACGGTGCTATTTGGGTGAATCCCCCGTACAGCGAAATTCAGCCTTGGATTAATAAAGCCGCTGAGCAATGTAAGAAACAATTACAGCCAGTAGTGATGTTAATTCCTAATGATACATCAGTAGGCTGGTTTAATTCTGCACTGGAAACAGTTAATGAAGTGAGATTAATTACAGGAGGTCGAATATCTTTTATTAATGCCGGAACAAATAAAAAGGTTAACGGGAATAATAAAGGTTCAATGTTATTAATATGGCGACCGTATATTAAGCCACGACAAATAATTACTGCTACCGATAGAGATGAATTAATGAATATCGGCAATCAAATACTACATGAATGGAAAATAGCATAGGTGGCCTATGACACCACAAGAGCATGAAAACGGATTGCGAAGTGTGGCTAAAAGGTGCCACACAGAATTAAAGAAATACGACAAACTAACCACCGAATTATCCAAGCAAACAATAAGTAAAGACCTTCCAGAATTCACAAGCCTATTACCACCCGATAAGAAAAGAAAATACACACCTAACATGTGGTTCAATCACTATGTTATGACTATTGATAAGGAGATTAATGATGGATAGAAAGCCATTAGATGATGATATATGGGATGTCAAAACGGTGGCAGAAAACCTTAGGACTAGTCCAAGAACAGTATCAACCCTTATTGCCAGTGGAGAGATAAAAGGCAGGAAGGTAGGCAAAGGTTACATAACAACAAGGTCAGCAGTTCTTGATTATATAAACACCCCATTGCAAACTAGCGGTGCGAGCGCGGGTGATCATGAAGGAGATAAACTATGTCAATCACCCAGAGAAACGGGATATGGCATTGTCATTTCTTTACCCCAACAGGCAAAAGAATTAGACAAAGCCTTGGAACGAGGGACAAAAAGCAAGCGCAGGAATTGCACGACAAATTAAAAGCTGAGGCGTGGCGAGTCGATAAGCTGAATGAGCTTCAAACAAGGACGTTTGAAGAGTGTTGTATTAGGTGGCTAAGGGAGAAAGAGCACAAGCGATCACTTGATGATGACAGGACAAAAATTGAGTTTTTCAGAATGCACTTTTCTGGCAGGGATATTTCAACAATAACAGCTGATGAAATATACGAAGTCGTCGGAGGAATGATAAACAGAAAACATCAGCAAGTATGGGAAAGCAAAAGGGATGCTGCAATAAGAAAAGGGAAGGAGCCCCCTAAATATGAAGCCACTCCCGTTAGTCAGGCCACAAAAAGCCAACACCTATCATTCATCAGATCGCTGCTAAGGGCAGCAGAGAATGAATGGCATTGGATTAAATCAGCCCCAGTAATTAAAACTAGAAAACCAGTAAGTAAGCGTATCAGGTGGCTAACAAAAGATGAAGCTAACAGGCTCATAAATTGCATGCCAGAAAGCATTAAACCCATTGTTATTTTTGCGCTCGCTACAGGGTTGCGTCGTTCTAATATTATTGATTTAGAATGGCAGCAAGTAGATATGCAAAGAAAAGTAGCATGGATAAACCCTGAAAATGCAAAAGCTGGAAAAGCTATTGGGATAGCTTTAAATAGCACTGCTTGCAAGGTACTTAGAGAGCAAATTGGAAAAAGCTCAAGATGGGTGTTTGTCCATACAACAGCAAAGCACAGACCAGACGGGTCACTAACCCCTGCGGTAAGGAAAATGAGAGTTGATGATAATAACGCTTGGTATTCAGGATTAAAAAAAGCTGGAATTGAAGATTTCCGATTTCATGACTTACGGCACACTTGGGCAAGTTGGCTAATACAATCAGGCGTTCCTCTTTCAGCACTTCAAGAAATGGGAGGGTGGGAAAGTATAGAAATGGTCAGAAGATATGCTCATCTAGCCCCCAATCATTTAAGTGAACATGCACGACATATTGATACTATTTTTGATGATAACGACACAATTACGACACAAGGAGGAAATCAGGCAGGATTAAAATTGGCATAACCCATTGATTTTAAATGGTGCGCCCTGCAGGATTCGAACCTGCGGCCTACGGCTTAGAAGAGCGTAGAATTAATACTTTATAATCAGTTAATTACAGTCTCTTTCAGTGTTCACAAGCTACAAAGAAGATAAAGTTATTCAAAGTCGTTTAAAGTCATTTAAAGGTATTTAATCTTACACGTCCCAAACACGCCCCATTTATTATCGCCCATCATTTTCTGCTATACTCCCCTCTCCCTATCCCCACACATAAAAACTATCATGCACAACCTCGCAGAACTACCAAAAGAAGATAAAGACAAAGTAAATGTCGATTTAGCCGCTTCCGGAGTCGCATATAAAGAAAGACTCGGCAAGCCTGTTATTGATGTCGAAATTGAGCGACAACAACCCGAACACTTGCGCGAGTATTTCCGTGAGCGTTTAGTTCATTACAGAGAAGTGAGTAAGAGATTGCCGAAGGGGTATGAGTACAGCCAGGAAGGTTAATATTTTCCAAATGTATCAATATTACCTAGCGACTAGCGCTAAACAACCGTAGTAACTAGGTAATATATCAATAAGTTCAATTTTGTAAGATACTTGATTTTAATTAATAAACATGACGTTTATTTAACTAATTTTTAGATAAAGAGCTATGTTTAAATACACTTCTCATCTTGTACATTACATTTTTAAAGTTTTTCCTTAAAATAATTTCAGAATATCTGGATATGATGTATGCAAGAACATTACATATCAATACTGCAAAAATAAATTGAATATATTTATTATCAACTTCAATATGGCGAAAGATAAAATCTATTACTGAATAATGAATTAAATACAATGTAAAAGAATAACTTGCAACCAAGGTTATCACGGAGTGGAATCTTTCTATAGAAAAGTAATTCCCAAGATTTACAAAGCATATAATAGAGACGGAAAGAAATGCAGCAAAAACAAAATTATAGCCATTAATGACATTTAATTGTATTACTATACAGACAACTAATGAGAATAATAAAAAAATCAAATTTATCATTAATCCATTAAGTATTTTTTTAACTCTCTGGTAGTAGATCATCCATAACATTCCGAACATCCAGTATATAGTTAAATGTCCACCTCTCAACCCATACGCATAACCAAATGCAACCACACTTGATATTAAAAAAACCAAAGCCATTGGTACATTTACTTTTTCCTTCTTAATAAGAGAAAAAAACAACACACCAAAAAACATATATATCCACCATTCAATTGATATCGTCCAAAATATTCTTGCAGAACCAAATGATGTATGCTGAAATTCTTTAAGATAACTTATTCCAAACAATGGATAATCTTGCAACATAACAAAATTAGCAAAAAAGGTTGAAATATTAAACGCATGATAATAAGTATATTTATCCGAATCTAAATATATAGATAAAGAGTCAATTGCAAAAACAATGAACATGGCAACTATATATGCCGAAAAAATACGTGATGCTCTATCTGTAAAAAAGTCAAAAAAACTATATTGAGGATCAGCTGATTTTATTCTAGTGCTGTAAGTGATAACGAACCCTGATAGCACGAAAAATACAACTACCGCCATATTCTGCATCCATGGAAAATTAGGCTCATGCAAGAACTTAAATATTCCCATAAAGCTTATTCCATGCCCAATGACCACAACCTGAGATGCAATAGCTCTGATTAAATCAAGACAAATCGACTCCCTAACGCTTAATTTCATTTCGTATCTGTTCCGCCACTTATAAATGCAGATATAGTATAGGGAGGAAAATGAAAATCAAGCTATCAATGTCCGACATATTTTTATCTAGAAAGTGACTTATTTTGCTGTTCCGCATACCCATTAACTGAGTATCTTTGCTAGGTTATCTGCGTTAAATACAAAGCCATACTCGCCGATGTATAATGATACAATAGCGACCGACCCTAGCCCGACAATCATCAACAATGCAGCCAGTATGTTTTTTGACCACTTAAGAAATATCTCTTTATTCATTTCCATGCAACCCTCTAGCTTCATTGTGGTTGAAGTACAGCACTTAATCATATAGTATTTCACTAATTTTGTAAATAATCAGTAATATACCAATGAAAAACATTGCCATAAAAAAACATAACATAATAACTCTTTTAGTTATTTTATCTTTCTATGCATATTTATCGAAAATGATTACTGGAAGTGACGCTTTCCTCGCAATTAGCGTTTTTATTGCAATCATAGTTATTCCGATTTTTGTTGTTACATCCAAAGATAAAGTAAATATATTTTATCTTTCTATGATGGTGCTATCCATCCTTGTTGTCATTTTAAGCTCTTTCTTTTCTAGAAGTTATGATGAAATATCGGCATTTGTAGGGATAATCTATGTTGCAACTTCGTGTAGCTTATGTTGGGCTATTAATGAGTCAGGAAAAGAGTTATTTATAGCAAGGATGTGCTTTTACGCTTTTTTCATCTACACACTACCTTTTTTTATAATAAACAATATAGTTAACCCTGATGGGTACAATGACATACTAGCTGGAGCAAGCAGAAATATAGTTAGCGCTATATTCATTCTTTTATCTTGCTTTCACATGGCTGCTTATATTAAAGAAAATAATAAATACCCTATCTTGGTTCAACTAATATCATTTATTTGTTGCTTTATGCTATTCGGTCGAAGTGGGATATTAATATCATTTATAATACTATCAATATCATTAGTGAATTCATTCAAGAAAACAACGTCATTCACAATTATATTGATAATAGGCGCTGCATTGGCTTATTTCATTTATGATATACAGGATTACGTTATGACAAAGACCAACTTTGCGCTCGGTACAGATTCGCCGCGGTCAATGATGTTAGATCAGTATTTTTCAAATATGGATTTAAGATCGCTCCTGTTCGGCAATGAATACTTATCTTGTTGCAACGAAATTGTCAGATTCGAAAATAATCCCCATAATTCATTCATAATGGGTCATGCGCGATACGGAATATTCCACACACTGATAATTGCTAGCTTATTAGCATACACCGTAATCCGTGCAAGATTAATTGCCGTTATTCTTTTTATTATTGCGTTAACTCGATATGCAGTAGATCAGATAGGGCTCTTTTCCCCGATGGATTTTACTTTGCTTTATCTTGCATTTTGCATGAAAAAATAGACATCTGCGCCTCCATTAGAGGCGCAGAATCAGCTATACTATAAAGTATAATAATCTCTAAAATCCACATCGAACTTCCCATTGCACCAATAGTCAAGCGTGCACATATAAATAACACTAGTTGGTAATGTAAATACAATCTCCTGAACACCACCTTGATTTCTTCTAGCAACAGTAATAGCGGAAGTGTTGCCTAGTTTCTGGGCGTTAATACTATCTAATCCAGCCTCCCAATCTGCTGCCAAGGAGAAGACTATATCTCCGCAGCTTCTAGATGCATTACCAGCAGACTTATTTACAGGGTAAAAGCTAATCCTACCAAAGGCTGTAACACCCTGAGCTAATCCAGGTACGCTAGTATCTTGTAGCCTTAAAACAACCGATGCAGTACCAGAGACAGGATTTAAAGAAAGTAATGACTTAACATTCCTTAACTGGTCAAATCCAGCAACAGTGAATCCTGTTTTCTTTAACTTCCCATCATAATTGATAACAATACCATCAATTATCATGCCATCGGTGTCATTCCTTGTTAGCCGCTTAATTCCTGTTGAATTATATCTACAGTCATTAAATACAATTCCTTTGCCGTTATTACTGAAAGCTGGAATATTTAAATCTGAATAAAACGTGGAATCTTCAAACACAACAGACCTATAGCAACCATACTCATATGAAGGCTCTTTCACTATCTCAATGATAGATGTATCTGACGATTGAATATAGATATCAAAAGATTTAAATGTAATAAGCTGACCAGACCTTGCTGTCGGAATTCTCGATAAATCTATAACGCATTCACCAGAAGGAATTTCCGCCCCGCTTCCCTCCACTACAACATTTCTACAAGCACCTACACTATAAGAAGACCCACAATCATCCGCAGCATTAGATGAAAAAGTAGAGTAACTTAACGGTTGTGGTGATACGTCAACGGTATTAGTGTCTGGATTATATCTAAATCCCAACTGATGACCAAAATCACAACCAATTGCATAAAATGAACCATTATCCATTGATGTTCCGCTATAGCACCCAGCATACTCACAATTCACTGATGTAACTGTTTTTAATGATGAGTTCCACGCATGAACATCATGAGATACTTTCCAATAAGAGAACGTAACGTTTTCCCAGTTTACCTGCTCTGCTCCACGGGGATTTCTAAAGCCACAACCATTTTTATCTTTTGCGCCATTTCTGATGTGTATTCCTGAAAAATTGCATGACCTGAAAAATACGTTTTTAGAGTAGAATCCACCAGAACCATCATTAAACTCAATTATTGATTCCCTACCTAGTCCAGAGATATCCAAACCTAGAAATTGAGTATCTATGTATTCATCAAGATTAATAGCAGCAAAAATCCTCATTATTCCACGGCTTAACGACATTGGCCTCTTAGCGCGTAGTGCAGATATTAAGGCTGTGGTATCATCAGCAACGCCATCAACTTTAGCACCAGCAACCTGAAAAGGAAGACGGCTTCGATTATCTACAAGCTTCCACTTTCCTCCTGACGTGAAATCATGAATAATAAACCCATCTTCTGGCTCAGTTATGGATGTTGAATATACATATTCAGCACCTCCACCATCAGATATGTTGTAATACCCAGAGGTGATGCAAATATCACCGTTTTTTGGAGTAAACCGCAGATTCTTCATTTCGTTTACGGAGCTTATTCTGTAAATAGCGCCACCGACAATCCCAGCTCCGTACTCCCCCACCAAATCCCCCCTCAAACTCGCATCACCAACACTAACCCAAGCACCTTTGGCTATCCCGCCTGTTGATTGAGGAGTTGAGCCTGCTGGTACTGATTTAGGTAAATCACCATCCCAACGATAATATTCTCCTGTTGTTTCATCACGAAGAATGTGGTTGCGTAATGTAATTTCGTTATTCGGTAAGTCAGCACCCTGCTGAAAACTGTCGACAGTAATATAGCCAGCGGCAATAATGGCCGCACTCATATCGCCATTAAATTTCTCAATTAGCCTTTCATTTACTTTCTCAACCCCAAACAAACTAATTCGTTCAACGCCCAACCTATCTACCCAAACTTCGCTTTCCCTGTCATTTATCGCCCTATCAAAATTTTCACTATTATCGAACAAGTCTTTTGCTGCTGCCGAGCCTACTTTATTGCGAGTATTGTATGTAGTCATTCATGACCTCTATAAATGCAAAAACCCCGCCGAAGCGAGGTCTGTTTTGTTTGTTGATGGATTAATTAAGCTGAATACTCAGCATCGTCATATTGGTAAAAACTATCTTTGTATTCTTTCGCGGTTATTTGGCATGTGCCATCTGAGCTTGGGGATATTTCCTGAATTATGCCGTCATAACCCACTCTTTTAGATGAGCAAAATATCAACCGCAAAGGTTCAATATACGGGTCATTCATAACCCAAGATTCAGGAGATAATTCATCGTCATACGGGATTGTTAATGTGAATTCATCGACTTGGTTGGGGTTTAAGAGTTTTGATGCCGAGCCATCTTGGAAGCGGATCAAGCAACGAGGCTCATCAATTTCCCAATCTAACGGTTCATTGACTTGCAGTGTGATTTTCTGCTGGTCATATTTCATGCTTACTATTAAGCAACTCATCGTTTCATTACTTGGAATATCATCAGTTAAAACGATTCTATCCCCGATGTTGTAGCAAAGTGCATCTAGCTCAGTTGATGTTGAAAACGTTAACCGTTGTTGGCGATACTTCATGAGCCTCCTCATGCCTAATTGGTAGGCTATATCAGGACTCAAAACACCATCAAGGGTGTAATTTTCAATTTTGCTAGGCGTTAAGTTACTATCAACCCGACACTGGATAGTTTCTTCAGCCCACGTTGTGCCATTAATGTAAGTTACATCAATGCCATCATAATCATCTTGCGATGGTGCAGAAAATGCAGTCTGTAAATCTTCTGTCGTCTCTTGCGGACTAATAATACCTGTCCATGATTTAACCCCTTCTCTTCCAACCGAAGCCAGGCCGTCTGATAACAAAAAATAACCCATTCCTGCGTTGCAAATTTTTTGAAGAACATTAAGCGCTGAATCACTGTTACTTTCTGACGACCAGTCAAATAATTCATCTCGAGGCGACCAGTATGTATCGTGTAATTCATCAATGGTGGTTGTATCAATTTTAGTATTATCCATCCCCAAACTATTTAGCACATGGTAAAACGCACCTTTAATGCTTCTTGATGCATTATTTCCATATAGCCGAGTTGCGATAATGCTAATGCGCCTATCTGACTGAGCGGCTAGTCGATTTCCTGTCCTAACAGTAACGCCCATTGTTGTTACGCCATTATATCTGAGTGGGCGCGAATCCAATCGTGAGCGTAGTGCTTGCCAGTGGCATTGGTCTCTCGTACTTCCACCGCCAACATCAGATATGCGGCGCATTCTAATTTCATATTGCGCTTGAGAAGGCAGATCTAATACCTCTGTAAATCCTATTTGGTCTTCCGTGCTTCTACTGTATCTAAGTTCTTTGGTTATCCAGTCAGTAGCGCCAACTACACGATATTGAACAGAGACTTTCACTTCACATGAACCACGCCGTCCTTTTTTATCGTAAGTCGCTAATCCGGCAGGGAAAACAATATTCATTTCTATGTGATTAGTCGTTTCGCTATCAGGGCAAGCAAGGAATGGTCCTATCCAGTTATATTCATCGTTAACGCCCGTTACACTATAATCTAAGAGTGTGCGCGGTCTAAACCCCTGCCAGCTAGTATCGATCACTGTAATTTCATTACCTGCCTCATCTTTTTCAATCGTGAATCGCAGCACTGTAATGGTAAGTCCATCAATTGACGTAATTTTATACTGGTTTCCCTTTAGACCAAGACTTAACCTCTGAATGCCTTCCGGCAGACCGATAAATGGCGTTCCATTTGCGCTGGTGTATGCAAGCTTGATATGTGCATCAATAGCAGGGGAGCCGCCAGTGGAAGCCTCTCCTCGCGTAATCACGGGCGAACTTCCGAATAGCGAAATTGGTAAGTCAGAGGTTTCTATGACGCTGCCGGAGTAAGGACTGGATTCCTCAGTAATTAATATTCGCCCCGAGCTATCCCAAGCGATCAAACCCGAACCAACAAGCTGAGTGGATATCGCATTAATCAGACCGCTCATTGTGACGTAATCCGTTATTAACGATATGTAGTAAACAGCACCCTTCCATGAAATAGAAAACGTTTCAGGTGACAATGTAAAATCATAAATTTGCGGTGATTCGCTAGACTCAATCGTTGAAGCAGAACCGCCAACACCTGCTACAGGAGGCTGGCGAGGAGTATAGCTATTAACAAATAAGTCATAATTATTATCATTAAAAACCAAGGTGATTTGTCTGCCAATATGAGGATCTAACTCACTCATATCCCCATAGATAACACTATAACCACCCTCTGTTTTGACGGTGAAATTATCAGGCGCTTCTATCGTTAAGATACTACCCTCTTTCCATGATTCAGGAATGGTTGAATCATCCGCAGTATTTTCATCGCTGGATGTGGCATTAATCATAGTTAAAGCATTTCCAGACAGCGCAACCGCCTCTGCATTAACACTGACGCTTTTCGGTGCGCTTGAACTTAAATCTAGCCCTGTTGTTCCGGCTGTTGTAGTTCCAACTTCCGTTGAGTTATACCAGTTTTGAGAACGCTCATCGGCTGAAATATCGACCCCTTGTGGGTATATCGAATAACTCACATCATCACCAAATGACGATATCGGGGTATTGCCGATTTTAATGTTTGAGGCATTGATAGAAAAATTACCACGCCCAACACACAGAAACATTTGAGTGCGATAAATTCTAGGGTCGTTCTTGTCAAATCTACTGACAGGCTGCACGAGATAATCAGGAAAAATACGATAACGACCGAATACCTCACGAATTGGATCACCTAGTTTCGCACTATTTGCTTTTGCCGGATTAAGCTCTAATTGGTCTCCATTACCAGATGATGAATAGCCGCCAACGTCAATATTTTGCATCATAAAGATTGAGTAAGCTGCTGTTGCTACTGCAATTCCAACAGCTATCCAGCCAATAGTTACCGCTTCCAATCCATAAGGAATCGGGTATATCCTAACCTCAGCATCAGCTGAGATACTTAGCGTTTTCCATACTTCCGGTGAAGCTATACAGCCATTCACTTCAATACAAATCGGCTGTTTATCTTCATTGCGATACCCGTTCACATTTTTAGTCAGCCATTCGTGCAGTGTTGTATTGCCATGCTCGTGCACCTCTAACGGCTCGCCTTGTAACTTTGATGGGTAAATTCGTATTGTCACTGGTAATACTCCACTTTAGTAAAGCGCCGCTCAAATCGTGATAAAGGAAGAATGGTGATGTTATTTTTAGGATTGCACTCGATCGCCTGTAGAAGCCCATTAACACTAATGACAATTGCGACATGGGTTATCATATTGCCAGAGTAGCAAGCCGCCACCGCCCCCTCTTTGGGTCTACAAAGCTCAACCTTTTTCGCCATTTCTTTAGCTTCAATATCGAGTCCGTTATCATCTTTTGTAACGCCTTCAAATAATGGCCACTCATCCAGACCTAAATCTTTACGCACTTCATGCACAATGCCGTAACAGTCTAAATTTGGATAAGTTCGTCCGCCCTTCTGCCAGATAACAGAACGGTATTTATCAATGTTTAACATGTGTATTCCTTATGAGAGGTAGCGCAGTCCTGAGTGTTCGGCAAGGTTGTAACGATGACGAGGCCAAGCAGTATCGAGAATATTCATATACCCAGCGGTTATCTGTACCTCAACTGCCGTCCAGTAGCCTGATTTAATAGCCAAGGTGTAAGGTTGTTGAACCGGTGCAGTTAAATCAACATCAAGATATTTACGATAGGTGATTTCTGCGCTGCTCAAATCGTCCAAGGCATCCCGTATCGCACCTGAGACAATTCCATCTACATTGCTAATAGCAAACTTCAAGTCTTGCGTTCCATCTGCATTACGAGCAGGCAAGGCGATATCAATGCCACAAGCAATAAACGTCACCAGTCGCCCATCCTCTAGTTTGGCTTCGACATCCTCCCAACCTTTCGTTAGCCAGTAATCATTACCGCCTACACGGATTTGCAGTGTTTCAATTTCGACCTCCGAACCACCAGAGGCGTAAAGTCGATTCAATATGGTCATGCTTCAGGCCACTCCCTATTTAATGCAATATCAATAATGTCACTCTCAGCAACATACTCAGGGAATAGCCCCCAGTCTTTCGGTAATAGCGGTCTTTCCCAAAGTTCTAAAGTTGCTGAGAATCGCCAATGCTTAGGGGGTGCTAAAGTAGGGCCATCGTAGATATCCATAAAGCGACATTTGTATAATTCAACGCCCAGTGGAGTTTGCAGCTTCATCAGGAACCACGCAGCGCCATCACTCAATGCATCACGAAACCAAGCTTCGAATAACTGTGCTTGCTGGTCTTTCTCGAAGTACCACGATACAGAGGCGTTTGTCGGCGTAGATGTATAAGCCCTGCGCTGTCTTGCTCGTCCTGAACTTAGTTGAGTTCGCCTTAGCGGAGATACGGGTTGAAATGCATAACCTTCTTGCTGTGGCAGCGGTAGATAGTCATGCGGATAGGTTATTTCTGTCATGCTATCCTCGGATTTTAGATATAAAAAAACCGCAATTAAGCGGCAGTCTTTGCTGTTTTTATAACTATGCCTTTATTTGTGGCTCATTAAAATCATGAGTATCTTTATACACTGATTCCAGAGGCCTACTCAATATATTCCCAGTATTATAAACACATTCAAGATCACGAATTTCCTTTTTGAGCGTCCTTATCTTGGTAATAGCATCATCTATAGAACTACTGTCAATGCTGATTTTTATTACTCTATCGTTCATTATTGCTCTCTTTTTCGATTGTTTTAGATTTCATGTCAGAAATAAATTGCACTAATTCCGTTGCTGAGATGAAGGCCTGTATTGCATCATTCTTTGTTATGTTTCTATTTAGCCTATAATCTGCTTGTACCCTACACTGGTGAGCCATTTTTAGTTTTACACCAATCAGTTCTAATTTTTCTTTTGAGTATGCGTAGTCTTTATCTGCATCATTTGATAAGTAATGGAAGAATTTTGCGTGCACCCCACCTTTAACTAATTTGCTGCCTCTACCATTATATGAAGGAATTGATTTTTCAGTGATACATGACAGCGCCATATGATAGATTGAGTAGTATGACCTGCTTATAACATTTCGATACCCAGCTTCATTATCTAAATTGTCCATGCTATTTTTAGCCATAACCAAAAAGTCATTAGAATCAATTGACATGCTCACCTCGCTCAAAGATAGCGATAGCATCTGAACCTGCAAGGCCTTTATCTACAATTTTTTGAGCCAATAAGTTGTTTAATGCCACTAGCTCATTTGGGCTTGCATCATCAACTTGATATACAAAGCAATAGTTACTATCCATGTCATTATCAAGATATGAATGACATTTTTTTAACTTCAATTCATCTGCAATTTCCATCACACATCTTGCTAAATTCGTTATGTCTTTAGCTATGTTTTCATCACGAGCATATAATGAAGCCATGCTTAATGCCCTCTCTTCATCTTTCGTCTCTATATTTAGTTTTTTTATTAAACTAAGCGAATTTATAACCAACGGTATATCAGCCCAAAATAAAGCCATATCCAGTGCTAGCTTAAGGGATATAGGAGACTCAAACTCAATTGACCGCCTAAGTATATCTAACTGTTTTTGATGGTAGCCCTTTTGCCCCATTGCCAAAGCATAATTTATCCATGAGGCAGGGCTATAAGGATCTAATAAAAGCGACCTTTCACATAACGAAATCCCATCCTCCAACTTTCCCCACACAATATAAATCAATCCTTGAATACTAAGCGATTCATATTCAATAGGTATACTTCTAGCTTCTCTTAATAACCTATATAAATCTGTTTCAGGCAATAGCAGTTGTCCTGATTTAATTGAAGGCTCAATTTTAAGATAGATTTCATTGGATTTTGTTTGCGGTTGTGGGTTCATAATATGACCAATTCAGCAAAATAATATGATTATATTAACATTAGCTATAATCGTACGTTACTGATCTTATCCACAGCAAAAAAAAAGCAGCTTACAACTCTTCACGTAACTATTTAATTTTTCAACTTTCTGTTCGGATAAAGTCCACGCATAGTTTTACCAAACTTACCTCGCGCATTTTCAAGTTGGTCTGTCATCTCATTAATAGCCTGTTTAACCGCTTGCTTTTGCGTGGCTTGAAGTTGAGCAATAGTTCTATCATCTGGATTACCATTCACCGTTATAGGTGCTGGGTTAACATGAATAATCTGAGTGTTTGACTCTTGATTGCTATTATTCGTCGTCTGGTTAGCTGGATGAATGTTCTTCATGGCGTACTGGTCGTTTTTTAGCGCGTCCATCGGAATACTTCCGCTATTCATCATCTTATATAGATTAGGAACGCCAATTTTATCGGTTGCCTCTTTATTGAAAACAAATTCACCTGCATGAACGACGCCTCTAGGGTCATATTTACCACCCTTGCCAGTATATCCACCGCTAGCGAACCCCACACCTGCTATACCTTGAATATTAGACACAATACTCGCCGTTTGCGCTGCTACCGATGCCATTGCTGCTAAGTTCATTGGGAACGGGTTAGCTGCTGCCATTGCTATACCTTGCTGAATAGACAGCATTGATTGTGCAATTGCAAAAGCTTTATTAGCAACAAATGCCGCTTTATATACTGCTGACTGTTCACCAAATCCATCACGCGTTATCGATACAATACTATCCATAATAGATTCGGTCGCCGCGCGGTTTATCTCTCTCCGCTGAGCTTCTATCTGATCATTTGCTTGACGTGCAGTACTTTGCGTTTCAGCAATCCTAGCCTCATATTCTGCGGTTAAATTTGCTTTACCTTCATAATACTGACGGTAGGATTCTAGCTGCTGCTCTTGCCATTGATTAACAGCCTCTTGAGCTTTTTGTAACTCATTCATCTGTTGCTGCATACCGCCCCAAGTGCCTGACAATTCGCCACCTGTAGGTTGAAGATTACCTGTTACACTAGTGACACTTTGCGGCAATGTTGGCTTGGTGTTTTTTATGGCATTATCGCGAGAGCTGTTGTATTCGCTGTCAGTTAATTTCCCAGCCGCTTTAAGCTTATCAAGTAGCGTTAACCGCTCTACAAGCAGTGTATTGCCTTTTTGCATCTCAGAGTAAATACTGGTCTGCTGGCTACGGTACTCTTCCATTAACTTAGCTGTTTCTTGCCTAACTTCTAACTCTTTGTATGCAGCTAAAACTAAGCCTTGAGTTGCTAATAATGATTTTTCGTCATCGGTCGCTTTGCTACCCTTGGCCTTAATTGCTGCAATTTGACGCTCAAACGATAAACGCTGAAACCCTGCATCTGTTAACTTACCTGAATATCGGAGTTGGTCTTCAATCGCTAGCGCTTGCTCTTTTAACTGATTAAGCATCTGCTGACCAGCGTCACGACTTTGCTTGGTCGTCTTGTTTAATTCTTTGCCTGCTTGATTGAGATTATACAATTCAGCGGCAGCATCTTCTAAAACCTTAATGTTTTCTGGTTTAGTTTCTCCAGCGTCCTTAGCTGCATACTGCGCTCTTAATCGCTCTCTTGCTTCCCCTGTCTTCTTAGCTAATGCTATATCGCGCTCAAGTTGCTGCTTAAGCCTTGCACCGCCATCAGTAAAATTAAGCTGCAATGATGCCGCATTGAACTTGCCTAGGGCATTAGCGGCCGCGCCAACATCGAAACCAAAGCTTCTGAATGCCGCCGCACCATTTGGTAGAGTCGTTTGTGTGTGGGCTCTTAATAGGTCAGCGCTTTGTTGTAGCGTACCATTCAAATCAGCTTGGATTACTTTTGCGGTATTTTGTGCTCGGCTTAAGTCGTTTTCGGCCTGAGTTTTTTTAGCTAGAGCAACTTCATAATTTTTGGAGGCATTTTCAAAGTCTTTTAATGCATCGGTGTATTCTTTTGTGCCAACTTTCGCTGCATCAAGTGCTCCTTTGCTTTTATTGAGGTCTCTTTCAAAGCGCCCATCTACAAACTCTATTCTAGCTTTTCTAGCTGCTGACTCCAGTGCAGTAAAGGACTCTTCAAGCTCACCAATTTTGATAAGTTTCTGCTCTCGAGTCATCTCCTTGAGCTTTTCAATTAACCCACTAAGCCCACGCGATAAATCTATTGCGTCAGCTTTTGCCTGCTGCATGCTTGTTGCAAATGCATACATTCCACCTGCCGCCAACATAGCTAATCCAATAGGTCCACCAACTAACGCCAAGCCGCCCTTAACTAGATTATTGGCAACACTCAACCTGCCCTGCGCTGCTGATAACTCAGTAGTTGCAACGGTTTCTGCTTTGGTTGCTGCGGTAAGTACTGCTGTTTGATTAGCTAATTGAGTTTTCAGCGAAATTCGCTGAACTTCTGTAGTCGCTGCCGCTTGTTGTGCTTTTGTGGATTCAACTGCCGCAATCGCTACTGCCCTTTCATTCTGCGCCTGAATAAGCGTTGTTTTTGCTACATTGACTTTATCTACCGCTAGCTTGCGATTTACTAATGCGTTCTCTGCTGATTTTTTGGTCGAATCATAAATACTGTTAGACAGATTACCAAAATAACGAGCGGCTCCAATACCAACAATGCCAGTTAATACCGTAGAAACCGAACCAAAGTTATCACTAACCGTTGCCAAACTAGCTGATATGGCACGAGTTACCCCTAAGCTTTGGTTTAGCTCGCCATAATAGGCTTTTGCTGAGTTTGTAACGCGAGTCAGGCCATCAGCAACCGTATTATCCATTGAGTCAGCTAAAGCATTGTTAGCCTCTTTAGCTGCCATTACAGCATCAGCAAATAGCTTAAATGATATTTTCCCATCAGCAGCTAACTTCTTAACTTCCATTTCAGTAACTTTAATGCCGCCGTTTTGCTTTTCGAGTTGCTTAGCGATATCACCCAACAAGGTAGGTGTGGCATTCATTATTGAATTCCAATTTTCACCAGCAACCTTGCCTGCAACCATAGATTTATTTAAAGCATTCTGCATTGACATAACTTCATTGACACTTGAAGCATTCGCGGTCATTGATGATGAAAGAGATTCAATATAATCAACTGTTTGCTCAGTGCTATATCCCAACTCCTGCATTGAGGAGGCCGCGCCGATATATAATAATTGCGTATCGGCAATGTTTTTACCATTACGGTTACTGATTTCTAGAAAGCGCTCTTGGAGCATTGAGTAATTTTTAATATCACCCTCAACAGACTTCAACGCATTCTTAATACGCGCCGCAACTTGCCCCCACTCATCTACAGTCTTGATCACAATGCCTATTGATAATGCGCCAGCAGCTGATGTAGCTAATCGCTTAAATGAAATCCCCAAGTCATCTGTTGAACTTGATGCTTTCTCACCTTGAGAGGTCAGTCGCTCTAAAGATGTTGCTAGTGTGTCTGCACTGCGTTTTGCGCCTGTGCTATCTAATATGATCGCAAGGCGTGAGGTCTGCTCTGCCATTTACTATCTCCTATAACGAAAAAACCCCGCCGATTGGCAGGGTTCATTTGATTGATTTATTTGTTGGTTATTTACTGAAAGTGACCACTAGCTGATGATCTCCGTCGTGTGCACTTCTCCATATCTCTACCTCTGCGTTACCATAACTAGTTTTAGATGTTACCTCTACATCATCACAAGTATCCATTGAACCGCACTTATCTAAAACATTAGTTAACTTTTCGCTGTCAAACCCAATAGATTTTAAATAATCGACCTCTTTACTAAGCTTGATCTTAAAGTCTTCAAAATCTGGCTGGTATCTTTTACCACCGATGGATATTGAGAGAACTTTGAAAAGACCATCCCCGTTGAAAGTTAGCGCATTATCATCAGAGTAATCTTTAAATGGTTGCTCAGCCCCAAACACGCATACCGTTGCATCTGGTTTCTTGTCACAGTCACCATCTTTAATAAAACTCACGCTATCCATGCTCTGCCCCCACTTCAAGCCGAACGGGGCATCTGGCTTGCTATCGCAGCCTGCAAGTAATAGAGCGATCACGCTGACAATAATAAATCTCATATCGAAGCCTTATTTAATCAGAATTTTTAGCGAAATAGTCATAGATAAAAGCCTGCACATTTGTATATTCCAGTATATTTTGGCTATTAAGCTTCCCCATAAAATCAACAAAATCGCAATTTTTCATCGCTCTTGTGAAGTATGGTTTCATTTTATTTTGAATTGTTTGCTTAACCTCGCCACTATGCAGCAAGCACTGATAGTGATAAGACAAATGCGACAGCGCATCAAGATGACTATCCTCCTGCCTTAATATATTTGCCATATCAACATGAGGTAATGATATTAATACTTGAGCTTGCAGTGGCGTAAAGCCAGTGTGGGGATGTACCTCATTAATAAATTCTATATGCTCAATGTAAAAGACTTTTTGATTATTCAAGTGCTTCCATGCCTTATCAAACTTTTTGTCTTTTATAGCTTGCTTGGCCTTATGTTTTTCATCCGCAGCCTTACCAAGCGCATTCATTCTTTTATCTTTCATTAAGCCCATCCCACCCTCACCTCAGTTTTTATTAATTTAATTTATGATAGCCCGAGGCTCGCGCAAAACAAAGCAAACATTAGGTGTAAAAAAACCTGCCGGAGCAGGTTTAGAGAGTTATGATGAGAATAATTTTTCTAAAAATTTTTTATTTATTAAATATTCTATATTTTCATTTAGATATAAAAATGAATGTTTTATGTCTTCTTTATTATTAATTAGCAAAAAATTATCTAGTGACGATTGCACAGAAACGAGGTCATTACATAGATTTCTGCTTTTTTTCTTTTCAAAAACCTTAGATGAATCAATGTATTTATAGCTTTTTGATACATCAATATCAGCCTTGACATTGTTATGAACGTAATTACATGCATCAGAATACACCCTAGCAAGTGCGCTAACGCCATCTACACCTTTATATCTTTCTTTAAACTCACTGAACATCCTTGTAACACCGATTTCATCATCATTATCTTTGCTCAACAAGAATCTAATTGAATTTTCAATGCATGACCTTATATTAAAATAAAAGTATCTATCTTCATTTTTTTTTATTGCTGAAATACAGCCTAAAAAATCATAGATGACGCTTAATAAGTGTCTATTCCCTCTCAAAGATTTTTCGTGGATTACCTTCAAAAAAATAGACTTTTTTACCGCTGATATTAACGAGTCAACAACATATTGGTCAGGAATTACTTTTAGGTCTTCTTTGAACTTAGACACTGTTCCTAACACGTTGTAAGGGTCAATAGTGAGGAAGTTACTCACCCCTAAACCCCTTTATCCACTTTGAAATACTTTCTGTTGTAGTATTCTTACCTTTTCTCTTTTTATTTTCTTTCTTTTTCGCTTCTAAAGCGATGTCGTTCATTGGCTGCTGATCTAGCTTTTCATAAATAATATTGACAACAGTATTTTTAGCTGTGAAATGATTTCCATCGGAATATTTGCTAACTATATCTTTCGCAAGCCTAGAGAACATAAGGGTTCTTGAGGCCACAACGTATCTTTTATATTCAATCTTAAATGCATCTTTAATAAATTCATGCAATTCAAAATTCGACTTAAAAGTTTCTTTGGAAAATATTACTAAAGATAGGAATCCGATCATAAACTCAAGCGATTCAGAATCTTTTAGTTCCATTAATTTCTTTTTAGTTATTAATTTATTCTGATTCATCATCAACCTCTTTAAGCTTAACTTCGAGTTCCGTACAAATTCTATCAATGATTTCTTTAGACTGAGAATACGCTGACGCAAAATTCAATTGCTGACCAACCTGCAAATCCCTAACCTTTGAAAAATGATTCTTGAAGAAATATAGATCCCTGATGCCTTTTTCGGTTTCTATAGCTGTCTTAATTGTTCTGGTCTTCTTTGTCAATCTTCTTGGTGCGGTATCAGTATAAATAACACCCAATGGCTTTATTGTAATTCTTTGATCTCTAGCTAACTTAGAAACAATTGATAGCAAATTATTACTTCCCAATACTGAATACTGGTCTATCCTCATTGGCATTATATAATGTGTAGATGCCATTATGGACGCTTCGGTATACATTGAAATAGTCGGCGGACAATCAATGAAAATGTAGTCGTAGATATCTCTTAACTTATTGTCTTCAATGAAGTTTCTTATCCGAATCAATCTCATTGTATCTACCGTGTTGTGCTCAAACATTATATTTATATCACCAGGGATTATATCTAGATTTGGATATACACTGTAAATAACATCTTCTTTTTTTAATACTGCATCTTCATCATATATAGAAGCATTTACTTCAAATATTCTCTTGATTGTCTTTCTTTGTTTTACTAAAGATAAGTACTCACTTATTTTATCATGCTTACCCATAAAAGATTGTGTTGCATTAAACTGAGGGTCAATATCTATTATTAATACTTTTTTATCCTTATAGTTTGCTAAATACTCACCAATACTAATACATAGAGTGGTCTTTCCCACCCCACCCTTCATATTAATAAAACTAATTACAGGCGCATTCATGTGCAAGCTCCAAAGAAAATGTCAGAATATATTACAGGCACTAAAAAATTTTACATTCCTGTTTTTTATACAGTAATAACGAAATAAAATGTGATATTAGTCACTTTTTACCCTCATACATCTTCTTGACGGTTTCCATGAATAGCTCTTTGAACTTATCTGATTCTAAGTTGGCTAATTCGTCTATGTTTTTCGGTTTTCTTTCTTCGTCTACAGCCGCCTGTAAAATCATGACCATTTCGGAATTAAGTGATCTGCCGTTTTTTTTCGCTCTTTCTGCCAGCTTTTCTTTTAAGTTATCAGGCATCCGTAGGCTGTAGGGGATGATATCTCTTATTCGTGACATTTTACTTTTCTCATAACACCACATTGATATCACAATATATCCAAATAAACTTTGACAATATAGAGCTGCATTGATACCTTTGTGACATCACATTAACTCACGGTAAAATAAAGGATGTCACATGAATGGAAATAAAAAAACAAGTAAACTTCAACTTAGATTAACTGAAACATTAAAAAGCAAAGTAGTAGAACTTTCAGATAAAGATGGAATATCTCAAAACTCTATACTTAATCAAGCAGTTGCTTGGTATGTAAAAGAAAGAGAGAAGAGTGTTAACTAAAACAGCGAAGCCCTAACTACTTGCAATAGTCAGGGCTTCTAATTTAGCTCGAGTCTAGAGGAAACGAACTATGACTAATGTATCAAATGTCAGCAGCATCAGCAATTCCATAAAAACAATGCCAGTTATTACCCATAATGGCGTACCTGTAGTAACCACAGAAACTATTGCTTCTTTGTACGATACCGTTGTTGGTAATATTAAAACTAACTTCTCAAGGAATGCCAAAAGGTTTATCGAAGGTAAACATTACTTTAAGTTAACTGGTTCAATATTAAAAGATTTTAAGAACAAGGTTACTAAAAGTAACTTAGTTGCTTGCGCTAAAAATGCCAAACATTTAACCCTCTGGACAGAACGTGGGGCAGCGCGTCATGCCAAAATGCTAGACACCGATAACGCATGGAATGTTTTTGAGGCGCTAGAGGATTTCTATTTTGCTAAGAAAGAAGATGCTTTCCACAAAACAACCACAGACGACCGAGCGCCATTACGTAACGCCGTAGATTGCCTAATGACTAAAAGACGCCTGAGCTTTCCTAAAGCATATGGTTATGTTCATGCTAAGTACGGAGTAAATAGCATTGATGAGGTTCCGCTTGATTTACTACCTGAAGCGGTGGACTACATCTACAAGGTTGCGCTTGAAGGTGAATATATTCCTAAGCAGGATAGTCTGCCAGCACCATCATTTAATAGGCAATTGTCAATTAAAACCTTAGAGGGTGCAATGACTCACATCCGTACAGTGAGAGAGTATTGGAATTCAGGGCTTCAGGAATCACTTAAACAACTTGGCTATCCTCATACTGGCTCATTAACTGAGCATATGATTGAGCCTTTATTCAAAATCGAATGGGTTATTCGTGAAATAAAAGGTAATGATATAACCAAGCTACCAGCTTAACCACCCAGCCCAAGGACGGGCAATAAAAAACCTACTCGAAAGTAGGCCATGTTAGCAAGGTGATTAAATCACTTGCATCTAATATCCCAAATTTTCTGGAAATCTTCTTCAGATATAGTTTCACCTTCAAAGTCGAATAAAGGGATGGAGAATACGCACTCGCCTTCTTGATTCGCTGCAACCTCAACAATAAATCTTTTGTACTTATAAGGTAAGTCATCTTTGAATGTAAACACTTCTCCACAAACATCACCTACAGCCTTGCGGCTCATGCTTTTACCTGCTTGGTAAAAAGTAACATTTCTCATGTCGGCCGCTTTTGGCTGATGCATAAAGACAGTTACGGCTTGTTTAGCACCGTCAATAATTGTCGGTTTTTTACTAACACTAATTGATATGCCAACAATAAATGCTAATAATATCAATAGTAAAATACACAGGATACGCAAAATTTTAGTGTGCACATCAAGTTACCATCCGTTAAATCAGGTGATTGAAATTTACTCCATATGTGAGTTTAAGGCAATAAAAAACCCACCGGAGTGGGTTAGTCAGATTATTTTTGTATTTCTAATCTTCTATATAGTTAACATATACGATAGTTGCAGAGCGAATTTCTCCGTCCCTCACTCTAGCATTAATGCTAAGTTTCAATGGTTTTCTATTCCACTCGGCTTGTTGTAGGATTGTTTTATTTTCTTTCTCATCCAAAAATACATCCTGAACAATACATGTTACTAATTTATCCGAGGTAGTATCCCTTACTGTTACTTTGAATACATTTGGGTCTGAAGAATCAACTTTTTCAACTTTATAGGTTCCGTCAATTCTTGTTTCAATTGTTTTTTTTCTAGTAGAGGCAGAAAGTTGCTTTGTTAACTCTTGATCCAGTACGAGATCATCAATTTCTACTGTCTTTGCGTTAGTTAAAGACTTTAATACATCAGTTCTAGCATCCTCGGCTATATCTTGTTGCTTCTGAAGCCTTGGGTTGCTAATCATTACTTTTTCAAGTATTTCTAATCGCTTAGTTTCTTCCTCGGTCATTATTTTCATTGTGTCAAGGAATTGCTTTTCGCTTTCCTTCTTCACTTCTTGAGCTCTTATTTCTCGCCGATTATCTAGGTGTTTTTTAAACACGGTCACGCCACCCCAAATTACAGCGGTTCCTAGAATTGTAATGATGATATCTTGAGGTGTCATTTTATCTATAAGCTCTTTGCCTATGAATTCGAGAAGCCCATTAAAATCAACATTAATGATTGACGAGCCAGCGGCAACTATAATAACTATCTCAATAGACTCACGCTCTTCTTTAGATAAACGTTTATTCGGGTCGTTATATCTTAAAGATGCGTATGCCCTGTTGACTTGCTGTTGCATTTCAACGAATCCCTTCATTACTGAAGGAGTTATACTTCCTTGAAACTTATCTCCTGTTAATCTGAAAGTTAAATTTGGCCAACCATCTAATTTTATATTGCCTGGAATGGCCTTGCCTTCTGAGTATCTCTCTAGATACTTAAAGACCTCAACTTCAGATTTAATTGATATAATATCGTTTTCCAAACCCATCCCCTAAGCATTTTGTGTTGTTTTTTGTTTTTAGCCTTGGCAGGAGTGGTTGTTTATATCATGCCAAGCTGATGCATGTTGCTTCTATATTGATACTACTCATTAATTTTATGAATATAATATCAATATTACTTAAGGATGGTTATCTGGAGATTTGATCAGTGATATATATCATAGTACTGTATAAATATGCAATGATACCTACTTGGTACGCATTGATACCTAAAAAACACCTATCTAGAATGAGAGTTTTTGAGGATAGGTGGCATGGAAAGAAAATATAAGCATCCGCAAGTTAACCTCAGGTTGCCCGTTGATTTAAGAGAGCGAATTCAAGAGTTAGCTGAATTCAATAATCGGTCAGCTAATCAAGAAATGGTCGCAGCTATCGAATACTGGATAATGCGTAATTCTCATGTTGAAGTATTAACAATATCTGATGCGGCTGAGCGCATATTCCAGCTAGAACGAGAGATGGATATCGTTAAAGAAAAATTAGGGATTAAGAAGTAGCTTATCGCTACTTCCTATTTTTTATCTTTTCTTTCTTGTTCTTTCATCCACTCTTCACGAAATAAATCATCTAATGCAAAAATAGCCGTTTCAAACTCCTTACGGCTAATTGCGGTTGGTCGCGATGATAGATACTGATCGATATCAACAAGAGCTAGAGGTAATGGACAGGCAGTCATTCCGGCATAGCGGCGGTTTCTTCCTATAACGCCATAAGCAATGAGTAGCTCATTCGTTACCCCGTCAAACTCTGGTGCAGGAATATCAGGGAGCCCTAATTGCTTTCGCTTCCACTTGGCTTTATCGCCAACATCGCCGCCGAACTCAGTTAGCCAATTCTGAGCCTCTAATGCTTTTTTGCTGTTTCTGCTACTTGTTCGGACTCATCTTTCCCAAGCTCAATGGCGGCGTTAAGAATTTTCCAATACAGCTCAGGGTTTTGCTTTAACAGCATGGCTCCACGTTCAGGCGTGTATTCAATAGCGACTTGTTTACCTTTAGCATCCAACTCGCCTACGCCTTCCCAGCCTTTAAGTAGATAACGCGCCGTTGTTGCCATCAATAAATCATCAGGCGTTTGGGTAATGTCAATTTTTGTTAAGTCAAACTCTGGCGTTCCTACATTCATCTTGTTATCAAGACGGTCAATGTGGCGATAGATTGTTGCGCTAGTTGTACGATAGTGTTCGTTTTCAATCGAGCCAATAAGTAGTTTTAATCCGCTCATTGGCTCAATCCATTTAACAGCTTCCAGCTTTGAATCAGTATTTAGAATAATCATTTGCTACCTCAATATTTTATAAGAATTAACATCACCGCCACTATATACATCTAATGATATAGCCACTTTTACAGCCTCTTCTGCTGACTTACCACTTTTCATTGCCCCCATAGCAAAGGAGTCACCTGAGCCAATTGCTAATGGAGCCTCTGTCTCATAAACGTATGCATGTTTTTCATCTTTATTTTTACTAACTACGAACGCCTTACCGTCAAAATCAATCGCAATAATAGAAAAATCAGATAATTCATTAAACGCAGTGCCAAAATTAACCCCTGATGACAATGCTTGCCAGATTTCATCCTTTGCAGACATATCGCCGCAAATGCCTATAACTTGTATCCTCCGCCCATTAATCTTTAACGAATGCTCATTGCCCGCCTTAAATATTTTTTGCTCTTTTAAATTTACTATCATGCTGCCAACTTGAGATTGGCTATCTGCAGCAAGCGTCGCTCCATCCCATGCAATAGTTGTCATTACCTTTCCTTTGGTTATAAAAAAGCCCGAATTAACGGGCTATAAAGTTAGCTACTCACCATCGTCAATAACTGGCGGTATCCGAGTGATTGTTGGAGGTGTATCTGCTGCTGTGATATTGAGCTGAACTTGAATTATGTCTGTATTGCCTCCATCAGGCCAATCACCGTCAACTTGCACCGCAGGGAATGAAAACGTGTAACCACCCTCAGCATTTTGCAGCGTGAACTCAAACGGAATGGTTTCACCGGTTAATGTTTTCTTCCAAATTTCCCACGCAGCTTTAGACCAGGAGAGTGTAATACTTCCTGATGGTGTAAAGGTTGTCGGAATGTTTGCCCCTGCAAATGGTGAGCCAGTTCCGATACATCGCTGCGTCTGCATATTGTTGTCAAAACTCAAACTGAACGAGTCAACACAAAAGCCATTACCGCCTTGAATATCGTTAAGTTTGAGATTGGTGACTTCTTTGAAGCTGTAGCGCAATTTGCCCGCATTATCTACCGGTTCAGTGTGGTATTTCGTGCCGTCGCCTTTCGATTCAAAATCCAATCCAGCAAAAGTCACCGTTACAGTAACGTCTCCATCCGCTGGCGTTTCAATTTGCATCGAGCCAACCTGACAGCCGCGTGAAATTGAAGACACGCCGATGTCGGATGCAAAGGTAGCTAATGAGAAGGTGATACGTGAATCGCCCATTGTAAGCGCATTACCAACCCACTCCGCACCAAAACAAGATGCTAAGAAGGCATCATGTTGACCATAGCGAAATTTAGCCCCCACATCACCGCCCACATCAACCGTTGTTAGCGATTTACCTTGAGCCATTCTAGTACCGCCGATTTCGTCATTATCGGAAGTATTCTGTGTGGGCTTTACCCCGTAGCTTGTTCGTGTTAATAAATCCCAAATGCCACCTGTCGGAGTGACGCCCGTTATAGTTTCACGGATAAAAGCCGTGACCGTTTTTGCACCTGATGACATTTAGCCTCCTATAGTGCGCGATATGGAATATGTAAATTCATTTGATAAAAGCCGTTAACCTCACCACCATCAACCAAGTCAACCGCGAAATAATCCAGTGAGCCATCTGTTTTGAACTCAAAAAGCTCTCTCAAACTATCTGCTGTTTCATAGAGTAATTTGGTTCCTTTACCTAACGCTGAATACAGTCGAATAACAACAAGCCCCCCACGCTGAATAACAGCCCCATTGCCAATTTCTACAGCTCCGCCCATGCTGGAAGTTGCTGTTAACTCAGCCCAGAGACTTTTATTCTTGGGATCAAACGTCTTGTCATTTGGATAACGAATATCAGATTTAGGTATGGTGGTTTGCGTGGTTACTCTGGTGATGACGGCATTTCTAATTTCCGTCAGTGTCATCGTCTACTTTGAATTACCTCATGGAATGATGGCGCGTAAACACCGTCAGTAGCTTGATCTGAATAGCCATTTTCAAGCGCTATACCATATGGCAGGTTATTTTGAATACAAAGAATCGTGAATGGCTTAGATTTAGCGATTGCCGCTACGCCGATCCTTAACGTCTCATTCCCTGCTTTGTCTTTGATATTTTCGTCATACTGATTATCAGGCGTGCCCTCACTAACTCGGTGGTTTCCTCGAAAAGTGCCTTGGTCAACAGGTGATTTAAGGATAACTGCTTGAAACATTGCCCCAGCCGTTCGCTTCATTTCCGCGCCAACATCATCAGAAACAATACGGACAAAATGACTAGGCGGCGTATTCCAGCCTTTTGCCATCACATCCTCCGTAATTGAATATCGTAATGAGCACCAACGGGATCTTCTTGTATTGATATAACGCTGTATTTTTGTCCGTTTACAGTGATTTGATGGCCTATTGATGGCGTATCTGTTATCTCATTTGTCAATGCAATAAGTAGCACGTCGCCTGCCAGAACATTTATCTCATCAACACGACCAAAACCCATTGTTTGTAAGTTGTAGTTATCTAAAATTCCACGGCCTGTATATTCGACAGTAGTATCATTCCCCGTTTCAGTAACCGGATCCCAACCATCACCCTCGATAACATACGAGCCAGTAAACGCTTTTACAGCATCAGCTAAATCGCTATCAAATGCCTCTGCTAGCTCTTTCTGTATTTCTGACCTCATATTACACCTTCTTCAAAAAAACAACGCTAGGGCGCTTTGAGTAAGGTTTTATTAGGTCTTGGATGTATTGCTCTGCCGCATTCAGTTCATAACTGCCGTCTTGATAAGTTTTACTCACCTCGACAGAGCCACCCTTGACCGTTTTAGCCTTTAACTCCTGAGATTGACCTTGATACAACTGCTTATTGATGATCCCTTTGATAATCTCGTATGAAGCCAGTTTTAATGCCACTGGCACATCATCTGTGTCATTATACGGCTTAACGTTTCTTGCAATTAAATACGCTTCACTTTGAGCCAATAGCCGAGCCTTATCACTTTCCGTTTGGCTAGTCCAAGTCTCACCTATTGCCTGTTCTGCTTCTTGTTCAGTGATAAAGGCCATAATTACTACTCCTGAAGAAGAGCCAACAAGTCAGCTTTTTTCGCCTTCGCGTCGAACTCAATACCTTTTTCAGCAAGAATAGCTTTGAGCTCATCAGTTTTAAGCTGACTATAGTCTTGACCTTCTTGCTTCTCATCTGCCTTATTGTTTTCAGATTGAGCAAGCTTTGCAGTCGCCTCTCTTCGCATTCGGTTGAATGATGCTAATCCCATAATTACCTCAAAAAATAGCAGAGCCGAAGCCCTGCCCTTAATTACGCCAACTTGTGATTGAAAGCTACCAAGCGAATTTGTTTTGGCTCGTACACGCGCTCCCAGTTTGTACCGACAGCAAGCCCAGCATTAGCAGGCGCGATACCTGCCGAACCAGCCCATTTCACACCGCGAGGATGTAGAACAAAATGACGGCGGTTAATTAAGATGTCCGTGCCGGCTAATGAGTCACGGTCTGTTTCAACGCCAACCGGTGCACCAACATCTTGGAAACCAATTGCGCCCGCACCAAATAAGTAGGTTGTATAAACACCTGCTGCATGCGGCATTCCATCATCAACAATGACGCGTTTATCCATGAATGTGCGATACATAATCACACCGTCAGCATCACGGATGGTTTCGATTAGGCCATCTTTAGCTAGCTTGGCCATTGTTGCCGAGTGCATAGCAACTGCGGTTAACTTATCAACTGAGTCGCCGAGCTTATAAGCCGCATCAACGAAAGATGATCCACTAATAACCGCTGCGGCGTCAGCCTCAGTTGAAATATCAAGCATGTTTCCCGTCATTGAGGTTGCACCAAATACACCTTTTAGTGTTCCTAGTGTCATTTTTTGCATTTCTCGCGCCCAGTAATCAGCCGCTAAATCTGCAATCGCCCCCATAGGATCATCACCAGAAAGTGCTTTAGCTAAATCATTTACCCCCCAAGCCTTGCCGCGAGCATGCAGAATAGCTAAGTCTTGTGCTGCGGTGATAGCATTGACAGTTAACGCGCCAGAATCAGAAAGCACCTCTGAATCGCCGCTTAAGTCATTCCAGAAAGGTAGGTTCGCAGTCGTACCACCTTTAGAGCCGAATGCAATATCAACATCCAACTCACCAACCACGCCGGAGCCCCATAATGCCGATTTCTCAGCAGTTTTATTAATCACGTACTGAGTAAATAACTCAGGTACGATTACGTCGGAAATTTTAGTATCAGCCATCTAATAGCCCTTATTTTTTCAAATTATGTTTTACAGCAAGTTCGTTGTATTGCTGTGGATTGGTTACTTTTAGCGCACCAAGCTTGGTCAAATTAATTGAGCCATCAGGGTTAGTGACATCAGTAGCCCCTTTGCCTTTCTCACTGCCATGAGCACCAGTTCCCTGAGCTACAGGCCAGAAGTACGGTTTGCTTTCACGGATAGTTTCAACCCACTCCTTAGGAGTAAGTGGAGTTTTCCCGTCTTTACCGATAATGACTTCGCCATTTTCATCAAGCGCAACAGCGTTGCCATTGTCATCTAGAGAAAATTGAGACTGAGCCAAGAAAGCAATGTCACCTGTAGCCTCTTTCAATACGCCATTCTCAATAGCCGCCTGAACAATCTGGCCTTTGACTACGGACTGACGAAATTTGTTAGCGTAGTTTTCAGCCTTGTCAGCTCGTTTTTTTTCAGCAGTGAGTTTACTTTCATAGTCATCACGTAAACGCTCAGTGCGCTTTTGAATGACTTCATCTAACTTGCCCTCGGCAATTAATTTAGATTCTTCATCCATATTTGCTTTTGATAACAAATCTTTCACTGCCGTTAGATCGATGCCGCCAAGCTGGGTTTTCAGCGAATCTAGTTCATCTTTCAACCCTTTGTTTGTGCCAAGCAATTCATCACGCTTAGACTTTAAGCCAGCAACCTGATCGCTCACTGCTTTATCAATGATGACTTGCATTTCAGGTGTGATGGTTGTACCACCACCGCCTCCTCCTTGTGACCCATCGTCAATCTGTGAGTAATATTTGCGACCAATATTCATAAATAACATGTAGTTCCCCTTGGGATTTGATGCGCCTAGCGCGTTGAATTAACTCAGCCCTAAGCCGAATTTAGGTAATAAAAAAGGCCACCGAAGTGACCTTGTTGATTGAATGCTGTTATAAGCCAAGTTCCTCGAACGTCTGCTTATCCAGTAGTTTTAATTGGTTGAGTGTGTACATCTTGCCTTGTGGGTCTACGAACCTATCAATGTCATAATTGCCATTTTTGTATAGTTCATAACGATTCTTACCCAACCATTCTTTTTGAAAGCCAACAGATTGATTACCAAACCATGATGAGTAATCTGTATTCGAATTAACTTGCCCGATTACACCATCGCGATCATCTTTAGGTATTTTGCTCACTGGCCTTGTATCGGCGATAAATGGGCGTCTGCCAATTAAGTTACCGTCTTTATCGCAGCCCACTAAGATAGTGCGGCAATTAGGGTGATACGGAGGCCGAGAGAATGAATCACTGTGATGATAGACTTCACCATCTTTCGAAGCGCACACCTTGCTTGTTCTGCCGTCTAATGTTGCAACTACCTTCAAGTAGTCATACCCGAGCTGAACAAAAGTATCTTCAACGACTTGATTACTTACATGACTTCGTATCGTTCTCACGTCACGCTCTATAGCGCTACGTGCCGAGTTCAATATTCCATCTTGATAGTTGAGTCGCTTGGAGCCTTTAATGCGCTGTACAATCTGCTGAGTCGTGTCACCGTTAGTTATTCCACTACGTATTGCATATTCAACGCGTTGCTTTGCGTCATCAGCTATCTTTGAAAATAACTCATCAACCAAAGCACCGCCGGACATGGGAATATTTTTGGCTTTAGTGTAAAGCTTTTCGCCCGTTATGACTTTTGCCAGCTTTTCGCCTGCCAACGTTGCGGTATAGCCTGTTTCATATGCGGATAATGTTGCGGCGCTAGTTGAAACGCCTTGCTGAACCTCATCTCTCACAGAATCACGCCAGCCATTAATTAACTCACGGACACGCCTCAATTCAGGCGTAGTATATTTCCCACCACTTAATGCTATAAGCTCGGAACTACTTAAGCTATCTAGATAATCACGCAACTGGTTAAGCATGTCGCCTGATACGATATTAAACTCACGAAGGATTTCATTGATATTTTGTGATGATGCGCGATACAAATAAGCTTGATGCCGAGTAATAGCATCTAGAAAGGCTAAGCTAAGCTTCTTCTCGCTCATAGATAACCTCTGTTACTGTGCCATCGTTCTCCGCTTCAACTCGCAACAACTCATCCTTATAATCAATATCAGGCAATTTACCAGTGCCAATATATTCCCAGTAAGTTTGGAATGAGTTTTTGCCAGCAAGAGCACCCTCATAAAGTTGCTTGGCCAACTCGATATCATACGTCGAATTATTAAAATCAGGCTTCACGGTAAATACGTAATCATCAGATGGAAGCTTCAACCACTGAGCCATATATTTAATGCCTTGCTCAATAGCTTCTGCTGCACAAGTGACAATACTGTGTAAACTTGCATGCTGATCATCTTGCCTTGCACGCCTAGCCTCACCAGACTCTTGCGCTCTCGTGTCGATAACCTTAGCGCCTGCCTCTAGCGCTGCATTCTTTTGCGCGTCCATCTCGACTTTTGTTTTATCAATGCCAGTGCCCGTAATTTCCAAGTAGCCACACTCTGAGTCTTTGGGTAATAACCATGCCGCCATAACACCTGTTACCGTTATGTCGTCACCATCGCTTAAATTAGAGACCCACGGCTGAGGATGAGCTGTGTGATGTAGCGATTGATAATAGTCGGCGCTTAATTGATATGATTTCAATGCCGCTTTAGCCATTGTTAGCAATGGGACGGTGCCAGCATCAGAAGCGTTATCTGTCGTGCCGCAGAAAATAAAGGGCGTGAAGGTTAATAAGTCACTACCTAAGCTGGGAGTTCGATCCTCAATATAATCACCATCATAAAGACTAACAACCAACTTGCCATCAACTAGCTCAAGAACACGATGAACTGCTTTAGTGTCATGCCCGAATTTATCTTTGCTATTGCTAAATTGCTCTTCTAGCACAACGAGGTTTAAATCTTTGCGACCTCCAACGCTGTTTTCTTTCCAGTTAATAATGGATAGCGCATCATACAATGCGAAATATGGAACACCTTTTTGGTCAACATCAATGAGCAACCCACAGCGTCCATACTCAAGAAGGTTTAACACTACACGGATAAATAACTGCTTTAGCCCAAAGCCGTCACTAGTTGCATTCTCTTCAAGCCCTTGTAACTGCTTGTTCGGAATGCTGACTTCTGGAGTAAGCTTTGAAACTAAGCCGATCATTGTTCTGAGGGAGTCTTGAACCCATAAAGGATACTGCGCGCGGTTAATGTATCCCTCATATATTTTCTTTGCGCTATCACCCAGCTTTTCAGCTTCAACCATTCCAGCTGATTTTGGAAGGTAGGTTTCACCTGATTGTTTTATCTTTTCTTCGCCAGCAATAGCATCTTGCATAATTTGCCAGCTATTTTTAGCCGCGATATATTGCGGATGTTTGTCTGTAACTGCCATATTTTACCTTATGCCATGCCAGCAATGCGTTTTCGTTTAAATGTTCTTGATTTCTTATTCCGCCTACTCACAGCAAAATATCTAAATCCGTCAGCATCATGTGATGTAAAGTCGTGAAGAGGTTTATCTTTCCAGCAGCCAAGCTTGTCATTCCATTCTTTGCGATATCCTTCAAGGTGAGCAATACCCTCTTCACATTTATGCTCATCGAGCACACAATGAGGGAGAATTTCACGCACAGCTTCAATGCCTTCATCGATAGACACCCTTGGCACGACTTCAAATCGAATTGAGTAAACCTGTCCGTCAATTTCATAACCTTCACGAGCAAGGTCTTTACGCGATTTAGCGTCAGAGCCAAACTCTCTGTTTTCAATATCATGAGGTGCGTTATGACTAGCGTAGGTGTAACCCCTGTCTTTCAGCACCTTCATATAATGCCGTAGGCCTTCACCGCTATTCGAATAATGATCGATAATGTGAAATTCATTACCAACTTCACGAACAAACCAGATTGATGTTTCATCACTAACACCGATATCCCAATACGTATGCACTGGTAGGTGTGAGTTATCAGGGAGTGTGCCAATGCGTTTATTTTCGTACAGGAAGCGAAATTGCTTGGCGTAATACGCACCCTCAACAGATTGCTGAAATGCTTCGGATGGTATTGACGGATATTCACGCTTCATATCATCGCCAAGAGTTTTCTCTTTAGCGTAATACCAAGCTTTCTGACGCTCATTGAGGTTAACGCCGTGTAAGCCGGCTACCTCATCGAAGTAATCGACCAAGCGCTGTGGTAATTGCTCCACAGGATCAATTGCATATTCAGGATTCTTCCACCATGAGAAGAAAAAGAATTTCCAGTCTAAGTTAGAGAGAGTCTTACTCTGAAGTTGTGATTTTTCAGCCGACTGGCAGTAATCATAAAAGTAACCAGCTCGGCCTTCTGCTGTGCTTTCGATTGTAGTAAAACAGTCACTTGATACTGCCTCAAAAGCGCCAGTAACAATCTCTCTCGCTTTATCAGGATACTTAGCACATATCTTGCCGAACTCAGATATATGCAGATAACGAAGTGTGCCGCCACGAAAGGAGGTGCTTACATAAAGTGAACCGCCATTACTGAAAACTAACTCACCAACTGAATCATTCTTAGCAGGGTTAGCACGTCGAATAGTCGCTGGTAAGTTGTCGTATGCGTATTTAACCTTCTCCCTAAATAAGCGTTTAGCGTCATTTAGAGTATGCGCTATCAATGCACACTTAGCAGACTCAAGCAAAGCTGCATCCAACTGAACAATACAAACAAGTGTGGTGAAGCCAAGCTGACGAGCTTTCAAGATGATATTGCGTGTATGCATACCGTCGAAGTATTCATACTGCTCAGGTGTCATTCTAAATTTTACTTTTTTACCTTTTTTGTCAGTAATAAAATAAAGATTATTTAGCCGCCAGAATCTATCTTTGAGATTCTTTTTTAATGTCTCAAATTGCTGATTTTTTGCAGCCATATTATGACTCCGAGGATATCTCTTTCAGCAACTCAGACATTTGCTCATCCATTGAATGTTCAATTTTCTTCGGCGGCTCCCAGCCTTGCATATCAGCTAGTTGTTTAATTGCCGCTTTCGGATCATGCAGCTTTAATTTAATACCGTCTTTGCTTGCTGTGAGTTCAGATATTGCTGCTAATGATTTAGGGTCTTGTAATGCGGAGTCTTTAAATTTCCACACCGCCTGAATAACTGGATTGCCGTCATCATCAACGCCCATCTTATGCTCACTGAACTCTACCATTTCTGATACTGAGCTACGCCCGATTGAAGATAGCCTCTCTAGGGCTTCCTCGCGCGTCATGATGGCGCTAGAAATGGCAGCCTCATTTACTGAATCTAGGAATGCTTTTACCTTAAGATTTCCGAAGATCTGACTTGCTGAAACACTAGCTGCATTTTCATTCTTAGCCTTATACCCAGCCTGCTTGTAAGCATCTATCTGATTAAGTCCTTTTAGGATGCCTAACGCGAATTGCTGTTGCTGTTTCGTCAGGGCATCAAAAAGAACTTTCTGCTCATCTGTGAGCGTTGGTTTTTTCTGAGCCATAATGTTTCCCTCATAACAAATTAAAAAGCCGGCTCACTCGAACTGGCTTTGTGATTGGTTATTCTGCTACTTCATCATTGAATAACGTTTTCTTTGTTTCCTGCACTCGTTGATATACGGCGTCTACTTTGGTTAATGTGTCGACGCTGCCATTATCAAAGTTGCCGTTGTTGCTATTCCACAGTTGAACAAATAACTCATATTCAAGCTGGTCGTCATTGATAAGCTTAATTGCCTTTGCGGTTGCTGCGGTGTTGTTGCCTGTTAGCTTAAGTAAGCCTAAGCGGATTTTCTCTTTTGTTGTTAGTTCTGTAGTCATGCTTTACCTTATTATTTAACTGCTTATTTCTACTTCCTCACCCTCAAGAACGAGTTCTTTCTTGAAGCATAAATTCGCTAACCAATCCATATGAAAAATGGCAGCGATAATTAAAACTGGCTTCATGAATGGACGAAGCGACATCTTGTATGTGATGATTCCTGTTTTCATATAACACCCTATTTTTTATTAATAATAGTTAAGTGTTATAGCATAGATTATTTATTTCTTTCTGCTTCAATTTCCCGTATTGCTTTCTTGTCCAAATTGCACGCCTTAATTACCGACATCAGATCAATGTTGTATTCAGCGATATCTCCCCACGTCATTTTGTCGGGAATATCTGGTATCGGGCAATCAGCTAGTAAACTTGCAGGAATTGGAATGTGAGGTGCTAATACATATTCAGTCTTTGTATTGCCGCATCCTGTTAATAAGGCTATCAGGAGCAGTAACGGGAGCGTAGTCATTATCCACAAGAATAGTTTTGACGTCTTTCTTGGTTCCCTGTGCGTCCAGTGTGTTTTGTTGTTTAGCATCAATGGTTGCTCCAGAGATACGGTCAAAGATAGATATTGATGTGTAGGCGTTGTCTGATATGAGTGATTGCCGTGACAGCTCACCATTAAGTGATTTAATTTCACGCTCTAATTTTGAGTTTTGATAAATAAAAAAGAGCGCAACTAATAGCGGTATGAAAGCAATCAAATACTTTATCGCTATTTTTAATAACTCTTTTGCTATATCACTCATGTCACGACTCTTTCACTGATAACGCAGCATCACCAATAGGTAGCGGTCGGTTATCTACTTCAACGCCATCAGGCCAGCGATAAGCAACAACTCGGTCAGTCCCAAACGCTTTGATGTTTACTGCGTCTGACTGATTACCACCCAAGATAAGAAGTGAGCCATTTTCAGTTTTACCAACACAAAAGCCAACATGACCACCGCCAGAACGAGAGAAGCGAACAATGCAACCGTATTTAGGTTCGTTTAGCTTCTGTCCGAAAGTATCGAATGAACTTGAGGCATCTTTACGAGGGGATTTAATGCCTGCCCGCTCTAACATGGCGTTGACGAAACCAGCACACCAAGGAACTTTTCTCGCGGTTCCGACTAAGCCACGCAACTTGCTATCAATCCACATCTGATCGACGGCTTGAGAGCCTGTCTCAGTATGTTCAGACACGCCTATTTCTTTTCTGGCTTCAATTAACCATTTGGGTTCGTTCATTTCTCACCTTCTTGAATACCTGCATGATGTTACCTTTAGCTGCAAAAACTAGAATGCAGACAAAAGTATCGCCAAATAAATTAGATAAACTCGTGTTGAAATCATTAGGCGTTAATAGCTGATATATCTGCCATACACATAACCAGATAAGCACTACGCCAATATATGAATCTCTTTTACGAACGTAATTACAAAGAAATACACGAATAGCCATTGAGGATAAAATGACTACATTCATGTAATTGATAATCTCTTGATAGCTCATTTCTTGCCCCTCCACTTTTCAGTTAAGGTGCTCATCAAAACAGAGAAATTATTTTCAATGAGTTTAGGCAACCATCGAATAGCCTTTGTTAGAGTTTCGCTACTGGCGATAATGAGAAGCAAAGAAATGAATAATGCTGAAACCAGAATGGCTGTTAATGTCTTGCCTATTTCATATCCTGTCTCAGCAATAATTATTCGTTCCACTGATTCAGAGATAAGAACACCCGTTAAAAACGATAAGATAAATAACAGAACCTTTTTCTTGTTGTTATCTTTAGAGGCTATGACCGCAACAGTTGCACCTATAATCGCACCTGTAATTACTCCATAGTCAAAACTTCCTGTCATTAATCCGATTGCACCACCGCCTGCCGCGCCGACGATAGCACCAGCTGCGGTACTTGGCATATATAACACCTGTTTTTTAGTTAATAGATAGCCGCGCACAATCTCTATGCGTCAATTAAGTGTGGTTGATTAGAATTCTGTGGCGGCGTATACGAAAAAAGGCCGCACTAGGCGACCTCTTGAATGTGAACTATCCGGAAATTCCGGAGAGTTGGAATTGTCGCTATGGGGATTCCCATAACGGAACAATATCAATACGTTATAAACAACAAAGCCCCACCTAAGTGAGGCTCTATTAATTATTTAAACACTCCGAACGCAATAACTAGCGGAGGATAACATAAATATATCAGGTAATAATTTTTTTGCAACTATTTGCATTACTTTTTCTCATTCGAATTTATCATCAATCTCCTTGCCATTGTTAAGGTCAGTGGTTATTGCCTTATGCATCTTTGCCTCAATTATTCTAATGCACCATCTAACCCTGTCTCTTGCTTGAGGCATGGTTAACGACCCGCTAGTGATCTTCATTAAAAACTGAGCGATAGTTTCTGTTCTGTGTCCATACACGTAATAGTTAACTGCCACTCTGATTAGCGGTGAATTAGCGCCAAAGACTTTAATTATCATGCTATCTACATAACCGCCTAAATCATCCGAACACTTTGGAACTGAACGATGTTTAAGATTTGCGATAATTTGCGAGAGTTTTTTGATAAGCTCATTACCAATGTAACCACGAGAATGTAGCCCTTCGATTATTGCTGTTATGCCATCTGCTGTTATAGTCCCCCGACCAGATACAGATTCCATAAAGCGACCGATAGGGCTTACTTTTCCCTTATCTTCCAGTCCTTCATAAGCCCATGAACCCCAACCGCTGAGTATATGGCTAATCCAGACTCTCTCGTGAGGCTCCAGTCCTCTGGTTGGGTCTATGTCTCGTTGCTTTTTGATGAGTGCAAGTAGCGCTATTTGGTCTTTAGGTAGGTCATGCCTTGCAGTGACGCAGGTAAAAAACTCACCATCATTTAACTTGAGAAAATAATTAGCCTCTCTTATTGCATGAGTTTTATCTTTGTAGCTGCCTAGGTAAAATTTATGGCCAAGTCTGTTTACTTGGATTCTCCAGCGCTTAGTTTTTCTTTCAAACGATATGCATCTAGCGCCAGAGGTATTATTTTTTCCTATTCGGCGATTCCATGAGTTTTGCGCTGAAGTGTCCAGCCTTAGATTTGATAGTCGATTATCTGAAGTGTTCCCGTTGATGTGGTCTATATCATTTTTAGGCCATACTCCATGCATATAAAACCAAGCTAACCTATGGGCTGCATATTTTTTAGAATTTACGCTTACGCCTATATAGCCATCATCTCGCATGTATCCCTTGACTCTAACGCCCTTATGAAGGCAACTAGTGAAGTTACCAGTTTCTGGGTTATATCTAACTTTCTCTCTAATTAGCGCTAGTTCGGGATGAGCGTCAGGTAATATCCTTTTGTCGTAGTGATATGTGATCATCTTACCTCCGGCAATACTGTTCCGTTTCCATCTTCTTTGGTCGAAAACATAACTCTAATTTTAGAAGTTACGCCTAGCCACCTAAGCAAATGGACTTTCATCACCCCAGATTCCGCTTGAACAACGGCGTAATCATGGCCTTTCTTTATTCTCAACCATCTAGCCTCTTCAATTGCCGCTGATATGTCAGTGAACATTAAGCTGCCTCCATGTATTGCTTTCGCCTTTTTTCATACCAACGGGCCCTACGAGTGAATATTGCTTTCATTCGCTTGAGGTATTCGATATCGAATTTACGGGCCGAGTTATCGTGCTCTAAGCGTGTTACTCGCTCTTCGCCGATTTTTTTGATGAGATTTATGCGGTATGGAATTGGATTTCCTGACAGGTCCCTATTGCAGTGAACGCAGCCAGCGTGAATATTGAGAAGATTAAATCTTAAATGTCTTGCCGAACCTCTAGACCTGTAATGGCTTGCATCTACGGACCCACCTCTTACCCCGTAATTTAAGGGCCTACCACAAGCAATACATGGCTGGCCGTAATCACGCCAGAATATGTATTTGTTTACTGCCACTTGGGCCTCTTTATTCCAGTCTGATTTTGTCTTTAACTTTTCCTTTCGGGCCCGCAATATTTTTCGTTCCTCAGAAATTTGTTTTCGACGGCCCTTTTCTTTGGTCCGTTTAACTTCTTTTGGTCCGTATAGTATTGCGCAGGATGTAGAGCAGACTTTTTGAGTGGATAGGTAGGGAGTAAATTCTTTATCGCATTCTTTACAGGTTTTCAGCTTCGGCTTTTTAGCCTTAGCCATATATCGCCTCAATAAATATCCATGCAGATGCAAATAGACAAGCAAATATAGTCAACATAAATAACTTGGCTCCGAGTGTTACCCTTGATTTCTTTGGTTGAGCCTTCATGATGATTTGACCATCATCGCTGATATCAAACTTATCAATATTTTCAAGTAACGCTTTTCTTAACCGCTGATTTGTATTCATCGCTCTTACTGCTCCTTGAGTTTCATGTATTCGCTTGTGTGTGGGATTGTTAGCTGTAATCCGAACTGTTCGCACCATGCTTCGATTTTCGTCATGTACTGATACATATCGCCAGTATCTAGCTTTGATGTCTGTCTGAGCTGTTCCCTGACGGTTATTTCCCCTGTAACAAAGTTGGTTTGTTCAATTTCTTCATAGCCGAGGAATGTGGCTTTCAAATCATTCTTAACTTTCTCTTCCGTCATCCATGTGCGACCACTCTTAATCAGGTATTTACTGATTTCGGAGTACCATTTATGCGAGAGATTGTTTTGAGATAGGCTACGTTTTGGCTTGTATACTTTGATTGTGACGCTTAGTTTCGGGTAGGATTTGAGTAGTTCGTTTATATTGCTATCAAATAGCTTTTTGGTTGATTCATGTAAGCAGAAGTTTTCCAAGTTAGCCTCCGCAAGCTGAAAATACTCCGAAATTTGCCGCGGTTGCCGCTATAGTCATTCCTACAAATATTCCAACGACGAAAATAAACAACACTATGCCGCCGTCTAAATTGTTATCACTCACTGTTAGCTCTCCTGTTCCATCCTAATGACTCCACTTCAGCGAGCGTCAGACTATCGACTGAATATGGATTGTTGAAATAAACCGTCGCCTCTTTGAATGCCGTAGGAAATCCAGCTACTAGCGTTCCAATGACAACAATCGGGATAAATAAAATAACTAACAACCACTTGTCCATGTAGCACTCTAGCGAGTTCCATTCATCTACTTTTGAATGCTGATAGAATGCCAATTTACGAGTTGGAAATAGCTTATTGTGAATTTTTCGTTTTATCTTCATCATTCACCCTCTGGCATTGGTGGGAGTTCGTGCCAATAATTGATGTTTTCTAATCCCACTCCCGATAAAAACTCGCCATCATCCCATTTGCCGTCAAAGTCGCTGATGTGCATGATGTGAAGCATGGTCCCTAATTTAACAATTACTGGCTTACCAACTTCTGGCATTTTTTCTGAGCACTTAACCCAATTAGTTCCCTGCATTAGATGCCTCCCATTAACTTATTAAGTTCCAGCCGAAACAGCTTTTTAGCTACTTTCATGCAGCGATACGGCTTGAAAAAGTGTCGGTTATAATCTTTCGTTTGCTTGATGTACTTACGCTTTCTTCTGGTCGCTTCGTCCGTGTAAGCCCAGTTCAGCTCTGTTAACGTTGTTCCTTTCATCACTCAACACCTCGCTTAATTGATAGCTTTAAACTGGTAAAAATCATCGGCTGTTATTGCTGGTACTATGCAATTACCGAAAAGTATTTTTCCCTCTGGTGATTTAATGAATCTGAAATCCTTATACTCCGGTTTGGGCTGAATATTCACATCCATATCGCTAGGAAATTCTTCATACTTACTTAGCAAGTAGCACATAGCATCAGTCCACTCGTGTTTGTCTTTGTCAGTAAACATGTATTCTTGAAGAATTGCGTATCCGCTCATCTAGAAGTCCTTATGATTTGGTGTGTTAGGCTGCTTGCTTTCGTGATCGGTAACTATCCCAGGTAAAAGCCAATGTACAGCCGCCACCGTCACTCATGCGGTCTATAACTCGCTCACCGATAAATGCGCTTAACTCTTCCCTAGTTTGATTGCTAATTAGAATGGTTGGCTTCATTCGCTCATACCTGGTGTTGATGATTTCAAACAAGATCAACTTTTCAGCTTCAGACCCGAATTGAACGCCTACCTCATCGATTATCAGCAAATCAGGGTTGGTAAAAATTCGAATAACCTCTGACTCAGTTTCAGTCGCGGTTTTACTCCAGGTTGACTTGAATTTTCTGGCAACACGCAATGCTGTTGTGAACAAAGCTGAATCTTGGTGTTGTTCGATTACATGACGAGCAATAGCCAGGGCTAAATGATTCTTACCAGTACCAGGCTTACCGCACATAACTAAACCGCCACCTTGGCGTAGTCTATCTGTCCACTTACTTGCATAGGCCTTGCAAACACTTAGATTTCTAGCCGCATCCTGGTTAACGGATTCGTAATTATCCAGGGTGCATGGAACAAAACGTTCGGGGATATTTAGGTCAGCTAAAAGATTTTCGATAAGCCGCTTCTTGCCACGCTCATCACTTTGTTGTTTTTCAGCCTTTAACTTTTCCAGCTCTTCAAGCAGGCATTTAGGGCATGGTGATGGTCTAGATGTGAGCTTTAATCCACTTGTGCTTACTCGCTTTCTAGCCTGGTATGTTCCGTGAGTTTCACATTCGATATCCAGGTAATGAATTTCTGTATTTGGTATTTCAGCAGGTTGTTTATCAATCTCTGCCAGGTGCTTTTTGATTTCTTGAATTCTTTCTGTCAGGTTCATAATTTAATTCACCCATGTTGGCATATCCGTTTGACCATAATCCTTGGCTCCAAAGCTTTCACTGGCTGCTCGCTTGTTAGGCGTCCAGGTTGGCTTAGCGTTTTTGTTCTGGTAATTCAGCTTAGCGCTAACTGTGCTAAACCAGTTCTTAGGTTTTACCTTTTCAAACTCCAGATCTAAACGTGTTAACTCTGATACCAAATCGATGTTAGGAAATAATTCTTTCCAGGAGTCAAAGTCCTTTTGGTTAAGGCGAATCACCTGGCCTTCGAATGCGTATTTTTTTGCAATCGACTGAACATTGTCTGACGATTTTTTCTCATCACCAGGACAAGCCGGATTTTCGGCTTGGGTGTTATAGGGAATCAGGTTAAGGGAATCAGGATGAGGGAAGAGGGAATCAGCAGGGATAGTTTTGTTCTCTTCTGATTCTTGCACCATACTAGAACCGTGCTTTTCTGGTGCTTCTTCAATATCAATAGGTTGCGTTACTTGTTCTGGTATTTCACTAGCCGCTTCTTTCATGTGAGGATTCTGATGCTTCTTCCAGTTATTAATCTGAATAAACTCATTTCCATCTACTACATATCTAGTGATGAAGTTTCTACCATGCAATTGAGTGAGTAATTTGTCACAATCAACATCATCATATGGCAATACCATAGCTTTAATTTTACGGGGCTTATCTTCAATTCGACCTTCGCGATCTGCAACTGTCCATAACCCGATAAAAAGAACACGAGCCAATGGCTCGCATTCTGCTAAATCATCATTAGTAAAAAAGCCTGGCTTAATATTTCTTGCTCTGGCCATTAGAAAGGTACCTCCGTTATTTTTGCTAAATCAGGATACTTTAGTTCCCATTCCTTTTGCTGCTGCCCGATATAGCTATGAATCAAATGAGCTGCCCCATCAGTAAAATAAAGAGAATGAGATTCATTGAATTTTTTGTGGCATAGGTGAGCGGCGAGTCTTATTAATCTTTCGGCAGTAGCAAGCTTGCAGCCAAGTACTCTAATGTCTAAAGAATCAAATAATTCATCAAGCCTTAGCTCTTTTAATGATTCTGAACAGATAATGTCAAAAGAGTCAGCGAGATCCTCTACCTTGGTTCCAGTTAAGGCCAAGCAAACTTCTGAACATATATCTGTTATATCTTCTAGGTCGCACTTAAAAAATTCTCTTGATTCATTTATTCTGAATTCAGATAAGTGTTTGTGAATAAAGGATTCATCATCCGCTGGTGCATCAGAATAAAAAGATGCCTCTATCTTGAATTTATCTGGAACGCCTGTCGCCGATGAGAGTTCTTTTGCTCTACTTTCGGGGGATACAGTTGTCATCCCTACCTTATAAATGCCAGGCATATACTCATTACTAAGAACATACACCCAGCCTTCTGTTCTGAAATTATCAGGTAAATCGGCTGTCTTGCGAATATCCCTAGAAACATTCATACCGCCTAGATGGCCTATGCTCATTTCCTTCGACCTCCATATCGATTTGTTGTGTAATTAATATTCATGTATAATTACCTCCTTAAAGTTGATCCCTTTAAATTGACAGTTCTATTTGAGCCTCATCCGTTACAGCGGTTGGGGCTTTTCTTTTTAATCTTCCGTTGTACTCAAGCATTTTGATAATCTGCTCTGCATAGTCACCTTCGATCACCACATTTCTAGTAGTCTCAGGCATTGATACCGCTTCTTCAGGCAGCCCGTAATGCGCTATAGCCTTACAAGCTAGTTTGAATATCCGATTCTTTTCTCGGCTTGATGCTGTTGGATGTATGCCCATTTCACTTGCAAATAAATTGTTACCCTCATCTAGAACTCTTTTGAAGAAGTAGCTCTCGAGCATTTCAGGCTTGCAGGTGATATTGATAGTTTTTGCGTAGTCCATAATTTATATTCCATTAAATAGTTACAGTTAGTCCGTTGCTCACGATCCTGTGAGTTAAGTTTTGCCGATTGAGGTCAAAGGGCGGAGGCTGATTTTTTAAAGAGCGGTTTGGTAGTTATGCAACTTCTAGTTCAGGCCAGATCTCATGCCAATCGTTAGGCCTTAAATCCTTACGTGTAACATTGCTGTTTGTAGCTATTTCAATTTCAACGCAACGTTTTGGAGAAATTGCGCTAATCCCTGACGCCATTTGAGAGAGGAAAGACTTAGAAACGCCGAGTTTATCGGCTAGCTTCTTAGCTCCTCCCCACTCAAGTGAGTCGATGTATTGCTTTAAATCCATAGTGTCGTACCTCCATTATTTTAAATGTGAGTTTACTAAACACTAAACTTATCGTCAAGCATTTGCTTGTTTAGTCATTACTAATCAAAATAAATAAAATGGACATAAAGAAGATCAGGCAGACCCGCCTAAAAGAATGGTTCAAAGATAAAACTTTGCCGACGAAAGAGAAAAGCTACCTATCTCAATTGATGGGCGGTAACTCTTCGTTTGGTGAAAAGGCAGCAAGAAGATTAGAACAAACATACGGGATGCCAGATGGATTCTTAGATCAAGATAATTCAGTAACATCAATTTCGGACAGTAAATATAAAGAATTAAGCAAAGAGCAAATCGAAATTCTTGAGCTGTATGACAGCCTCCCCAAAGAAGAGGCTCAGAGGTTCCTCAGAGAGATGAAGGCTAAGAAGGCACACTACGATGCAATATTCGAAGAGATGTTGCGTAAGCGTGGATTAGACGCATCTTAGCCAATAGCCTGACGACACGTTTTAGGGTGTGGTTTTAATTAAATATTAACGGATGACTAATAGTGGCAAAGTGTACTGATTATCAACCTAGCCAAGTAGAAGTTGACAATGTTCTATACTGTGAAAAGTACATTGATTTCTCTGGTATTAGTTGGACGGAAAAGCCGCCCCCAAACAGACCGCTTTTATGGCTTCAAATGAATATTTTGCCATTAGATAGTGATGGAATACCGTTGCAAGGATTAAATATTTTAATCCAATGGAAGCCTGATCATGAACCAAAGCAAGATGGCGATGAAACATTTCCAAAGATAAACATAGTAGCACTTTATAACAAAAAAAGAATATTTGCAGTTGATAGCTATCCATTTGATGGACATACGAATAGATATAAAGTAGATCACCCTGACTTTGTAAATTATATTTTAGGCGCACACTACCATGTTTACTATGAAGAGGCTGGGCGCTATAGTGAAGTAGGATTCCCAATTAAAGAAGCTATAAAATCAGATGATATTAGAGGGTTTTGGCGGTTTTTTTGTAAGCATTTAAATATAAAATGTACAGGTGAACTCCCTATACCTTTAGAAGATATATCTGGACAAATAGGATTACCATTATGATGTGCTCAACAGTCATATCTAATCTTGGTTTTGAGTGCCACCCTATCGGTGCTGAATTACTGAGAATCATCAGCCCATTCACGTTCTGTGATGATGGGGAGCATGTTGGCGCTTTCGTAAAAGAAATTAATGGTAAATATCTTGTAAGTGATCGATGCGACGCGCTAATGAATATGGAGGCAAGGGGCATTTCACTTACAAAAAAAAGAATTGATGAAATACGTAGCTTTATAAGCCATCAAGGCGCAGAGCTTAACGACAGAGGTGAAATTGTTAGCTGGGCAACAGAAGATACAGTTGGTTCAGCTACATCCAATGTAATCAGAGCTGGAATTTTAGCCTCCACCTTATCTATTGACTGGCATCAATCGGTCAGGGTTGAGAGATTTGAAAGTGAAGTTATAGATTATTTATATCGCTCCAGCTTAAAAGATAAGATTTTATTGAGGTCTAATGTATTAGGAATGAGCGGACATAACATAGTCATTCCAGTAACAGTTAATACAGAAGAACCAAAGTATCTTTTTACATCTAGCGTAAAACAAGGTGGAAGTTGGAATAGTGCATACTCTCTACTCGGTAAACTAATTGATCTAAAAAATGCAAACGCTACATTAAATAATCGATATGTCGTTGTTGATAGCGAATCAATTGGCGCTCAAATGCAACAACTGTCTCTTTTATTTAATGAAATAAGTCATGTCTTACCTTTTGCAAAAAGAGATAAATGGATATCTAAACTAGCAGCATAACTCTCACCATACAGCCCTCCCCGCGAGGGCTTTTTTGTGCCCTATCCAATTTTCCCCATACTTCTAACTACCTGAGCAGCATCACGTAAAGCGCCTTTATGTAGCGTGTTCGTTACCTCTTTACGGTATCGCTCAAGTTCATCAATAATCATTTCTTTGGTTATAGTGTCGGTATTATCCAATAGTCTAAATACCGCACCGCCCACTTCCATTACTACTTTTACAACTTCCTCATCATCTAAATTCATAAATCCTCCTGAGTTTTACCCAATAATTTAGCATATGTTCCGCTGATTCGTGTGATTTCCCTCGCAAGATAAATAATTTTTGAAAATAAATTGATTTAAATTTCAATTATTTGTTCATCATTTACTAAATTATGTTTAGTAAACACTTGACGATAAGTTTAGTATTCAGTAACCTTTATCACATCAACGGCAAGCAAGACACACCAGCAAGCCATGCTCTTTAAAAATATAGCAGTACGGACAATGACATCTTGTCCAACATTTCACTGAGTGGGTTTTGGGATTGGTGAATGCTAAGGCTGATTGGTAATGTAGGAATCGGCAATAACTCAGTAAGTCGCATGTCGCATGACGTAACACCGAAAGTAGGAGTTCAGCACCTACCACCAATCACCAAAACTTATTCAGAGGGGGCAGCATGACAACTTACTTTCAACCGTTAAAAACGTCACCTAAGCAATCAGGTGAGCAGAAAGCAGTAGAAGTTAAACATGTAAACAGTGATTCATATAAAGCGCGTCAATACGCTAGATATGCAGCTTTCAGGGCTAGAAAACTGGAAGCCGAAGAAATTGCTAAAGCTAACTCAGTGAAGGAAAAGAAAGTGCGCCCTGTTCTGTCTTTACGGGTGAAACGGGATCACGCAAGTTTAGATAATCGCTGTTTGAATGACGTGGCTATTTACTCAACCACAAAGTACAGAGAGCAGCCTAAAACAGAGTTTGGGATAACAGCGAGGGCATAACGTGAAATTCATCATCAACTGTCCGGTATGTCATAAAGATTTCGACACAAGAACGCCAGCCATGCATATCAGGCAGCATCATAAAGACGCTACTGACCATGAGCTAGTGAAGATCAGAAACGCTCGCAGGAATGCGATAAACGCAAGCCAATTATGAGTGATGGAAGCATCACAGCAAGGGGATAGATATGGCAACGCTAAACAATGTGTGGTGGTTAAATGAATGCCACAAATGCGGAAGTGTAAATAATCAGATAGAAACAGAGAAAGGCAACGAAGACATACTCTTTGAGGGAGATAAGGTTCTCTGTACTGATTGTGGAAACAAAGGCTCTATTTGGGCTGATGGTGAGAACGCATGGGTTACTTGGGATGATGAAGAATAGTTAACTAATTACAGTCCATCAAGGTGGGCTGTGGTGAGTTGATTAATAGATAGGAGCTGCAATGAAATGTAGCAACAAACATTGCCAAGATGGCATTGAGTTTATTACCTGTTGCTCTGGTCGTGAGTATGGCTGTATGGGGCAACCAGTAGCCGCTACAAATTGCAAGGAATGCAATAAAGAGAACCGAGAGCCAACAGACGAGCAAGTTATTCAGGAAATGCAATACCTTGAATGGCTTGGTGATTAATAGATAGGAGATAGAGATGGAAATTAAAAGTTTATTAGATGAAATTGAAAAAACGAAAAACGCCATACGGCTGGCTGATAATGTGCTTGATTTGAACAAGGACGCATCCATCACTTGGATGGTCTGTGCAAATAATTACTCTTCGTACAAAGCTTTTGCAGACCAAGAGTTTCTCATTGATGCAGTCAAGTCTCAGCGTGAAGTATTTATAGCTCGCCTGCAAAAACTACAAGAAGCTGTAGCAGTAGTTGAGAAAGTTATCGATGGGCTAATTTGATTGGGGTCTTACGCACATAAGGAACATAGGAAATGGCAAATGAATTAGTCGTAATTGAGAAATCTAAGGCGCTTGATGTTTTTAAGTCATCAAATAGCGTCGAAGATATTATTAGCAAAATTGAGAGTGAGGTTAACTCATTTGTTAATGATGTTAACACTGACAAGGGTCGAAAAGAAATCAAGTCTCTCGCATACAGGGTTGCGCAGTCTAAAACTTACCTTGATGGCCTAGGTAAAGACTTAGTCGCAGAGCTGAAGGAGATTCCAAAGCTTATAGATGCCAACCGAAAAACAGTGCGCGACCGACTCGACACCCTTCGAGATAAAGTTAGACAGCCATTAACAGAATGGGAAGCTGAACAAGAGCGCATTAAAATGGAAGCAAAACATGCAGAAGCTCTGGAAATGAACACTGAAATTGACAAGGAAAATGCAAGGCACCTTGCTTTAAGAATAGAAACAGACCACGAAATAGCGCTATTCATGAATGAAAAACGTGACCGTGATTTAGCGGAAGCAAAAGCCGAAGCAGAGCGCCAGCAAATAGCCCACGAAGAAGAAATTAAGCGTCAGGCAGCAGAAGCAGCGAGACTTGAAGCCGAGCGCAAAGCACAGCAAGAAAAAGAAGCTGCCGAACTGAAGGCTAAGCAAGAAATAGAAGCAGCAGCACAGCGTGAACGTGATGCAAAAGAAGCACAAGAGCGTGCTGAGCGTGAAAAGTTAGAAGCTATTGAGCGAGCTAAGCAGGAAGCTAAAGCGGCTCAGGAACGAGCTGACCAAGAGAAACAAGTAGCTATTGAAGACGAGCGCAAGAAAGCTCATGAAGCTGAACAAGCGCGACTAGCAGAAGAAGAACGCAAGCGTCAGGAAGATGCTAAGCGTCAAGAAGATAAAGAGCATCGCCGCAAATATAACCAAGAAACATTACAGGAATTAGTAAGTAACGGATTTGATGAAAAATTAGCGACTGAATTTATTAAGCTAGTTGCAAGTAACCAAATCCCCCACATGACAATGAATTACTAGCACATAAGGAACAATACATGAGTCAGTGGATTAAATACTCAGAACAAAAGCCAGAAAAGGAAGGTGTTTATCTCTGGCGAATGGACAGTAAAGCCGTTGAAGGCGAAAAAGTAATTGCAAGAAAGCGGATGCGAACTAGATGGGCTGGCTATCAATCAGTCCTATCACCAGAGTTTGATTATTGGGATGGGTATCGGCTACATGTTCCGGAAGGCCTTGAGTGGATGGAAGATGACAAAACAAAACCAGAGATAGATTTCACAGGATGTGAGGATATATCTGAGTGTCCATTTTGTAAAAAAACTCCATTACTACATGCGTACAGCCCTTTTGTTTTACCTAGTCCACAGGGTTTAAATACATTCAACCTAAAGTGCTGTGCTTGGAATGGATCACCAACCTACAACGACCCAAGAGAATTAATCAAACGCTGGAATAACGCAGTATCTAAGTAACACTCCGCACCAACACCAGAACCTAAATAACAATCGCTATCAATCGATAAGTGAGGGATTTCTTATGCATGAAATAAACGAAATAACCGAATTAAAGCGGCAGGAACTCAGCTATCGACTGAATAGCGAGAGCTTCAAGGATGAAGTTAAAAGCAAAGTTAAGTGGGATTGGATAGCTGTTGTTATCGCCCTACTCATTATTTTAACGCTGATATCGAGGTGACTTATGCAAACACTAACGATTGAAGGTAAAGGGATTTACATATCTTCATCGCCAGCAGCGCACCAAGGACAGCGCATATCACTCGAATTTGATTCACACACAGGGATAGAAACCAACTCCATGGAATGGCTGATATTGAGTTTAAACCCAACAAAGGAACTGTTGGAAAAGATACTCAGGGAACGGTATGAGGACGCAGCATGAAACAGATACTAGATATGTGCTGCGGTAGCCGCATGTTTTGGTTTGATAGGCAAGACAACAGAGCAATTTACAGTGATATAAGGGTAGAAAAACACATTCTATGTGATGGCAGGAAGCTAAATATAACACCAGATATTATCGCTGATTTTAAAAACCTACCCTTTTCTGACAACTCATTTCATCAAGTTGTATTCGACCCGCCTCATTTAATTCGTGTTGGCCACAATGGTTGGATGTTTAAAAAGTACGGGAGATTGAATAAAGAATCTTGGAAAGAGGATTTAGCCAAGGGGTTTAGTGAAGCATTTCGAGTGCTGCGGACAAACGGAACACTAGCTTTCAAGTGGAACGAAACTCAAATTCCAACAAGGCAAGTATTAGCCCTTACTGACCAGAAACCAACGATAGTCCAGCGCGTCGGCAAGAACGATAAAACCCACTGGATATTATTCATTAAGGACGCAGCATGAGAATTTCAGAGTATGAAAACTTCGTCACCATTCCAGACCGTGAGCACCTAGCAAATCAGGATGATGAGCTAACTAATGAAATGGCTCAGCGGTTTTATGATGCCCTTCCCTCATCGGTCATACGGAAAATGACCGCTCAAGAATCAAATCAGGCATGGAACGCTTTTTTTGAAACAGCCAAAAGCGAAAGGAGGCTATTGTGAGTACAGCAGTTCAAAAGGTATATGAAATTATTAATCCGCTCAAAACGGAATTTGAGCAAGTATGTAGTGAGCCAAGCATAGCATTTAAAAGGGAGTCTGAATTTGCTATGCAGTTGTTTGCGAACAATGATTATTTAGCGACTGTAGCTGTGAATAATGTTGTTTCAGTTCGAAGTGCTGTGATGAATATCGCAGCTATCGGTATTAGTTTAAATCCAGCACAAAAACTGGCTTATCTAGTACCTCGTGATAAGAAAATATGTCTCGATATTAGTTACATGGGACTGATGCACATCGCCCAGCAGTCAGGCGCTATCAAATGGTGTCAATCAAGCATTGTTCGCCAGAATGATAACTTTCAGCTCACATCAATAGATACCGCACCTCGTCACGAATACAACGCCTTTGCCACACAAGAGCAAAGAGGTGAAATAGTCGGAGCTTACACGGTAGTAAAAACAGAAGATGGCGACTACTTAACTCACACAATGGCTATTGCAGATATTTATGGCATCCGTGACAGGTCATCAGCTTGGAAAGCTTGGATATCTAAAAAGGCAAAATGCCCTTGGGTTACAGATGAAGAGCAAATGATCCTGAAAACTGTTGTTAAGCAAGCCGCTAAATATTGGCCTCGTAGGGAGCGACTAGACCAAGCCATTGACTACGTTAACACCGAAGCTGGCGAAGGTATTGACTTCAAAAACGAACAGTCACAACCTCGCGATGTTACGCCAGCCAGTGAACAGCAAATGGCAGATATCACAGAACTAATGATTAAGGTCAACGGTGAATGGAGCGACGCATTTATGGAATTCATTAGTAAGCGATTTAAGCGCCAAATATCCCATCCTACGGAGATAACTGTATTTGAAGCTAATGACATTATCGACATGCTAAGGAAAAAGGCGGAAACAAAATGATTAGCAATGACATCATTCTAAGCAAAACAGGTATTGATTTAACCAAGGTAGAGCAAGGAAGCGAAGAATGGTTGTCGATCAGGCTCGGTATAGTGACCGCTTCTGAGGCATGGAAAGTTATCTCTAAGCCAAGGTCTGGTACTAAATGGTCAGACACAAAGAAAACATATTTAAACACCCTCATTGGTGAAGTCTGCACGGGAGTTTACAAGGAAGTATCAGCAAGGACGCTTGAATGGGGTAAAACCTACGAATTAGAAGCAAGGATGACGTTCGAGTTTTACACAGGGTTAACAGCAAAGGAAGTGCCAATAATATTCAAAGACGAGCAGCTACGGATAGCTTGCTCACCAGATGGCATTTGCAGTGATGGCTCTGGATTAGAGCTTAAATGCCCGAATAACACGGACGTATTTATCGACTTAGCATTGAACGGAATCGATGCAATGAAAAAGGAATATGTGGCTCAAGTTCAATATTCCATGTGGGTTACAGGTAAGGATATCTGGCACTTTGCAAATTTTGACCCACGAATGCCAGCAGGGAAAGAAATTACGTATTTCCCTGTTGAGCGTGACGAAAACACGATGAAAGAATTCGACGAATTAGTCCCCGAGTTCATTGAAGTAATGGATCAGGGTTTAAATAAATTAGGTATTCAATTTGGCAATCAGTGGAGAGCGTATGTCAAACAAGAATCAATGTAGCTTTACAGGCCGCATAGGAAATGACTTGGAATTAAAATATTTAGCAAAAGGTGATGCGGTTTTAAGTATTAGCCTTGCAGTATCTAAGCAATATAAAGATTCGCAAGGGCAAAAGAAGGAAAAAACCACTTGGGTTAGATTGGTAGCATTTAGGCATCACGCTGACTTCCTTAAAAACTACGCAAAGAAAGGCTCATCACTTCGGGTTGAGTCAGAGTATGTAGAACGAAAATGGCAAGATCAAAGTGGCACAGATAGATATACATCTGAGTTTTATATTACTGATGTGGAAATAACTGGCGGATGGGCTGAACAGCAGAACCAACAAAGCAACCAACAAACTGGATGGGGACAACCGCAACAACCACCACAGCAAAACTTTGAGCCACCACAGGACTTTGAAGATATACCATTCTAACCCTTCCCTATGTGATTTAACCAAAGGATATAACCATGAGCATTAGTTACGTGCCAAAGTTAATTGTGGGCACTGATATGAAAAAAGTAACTATTGATGAAGAGACAATTGAAGTTTTACTGAATGACGACTACACGCAGCACGGGTCATGTTTCAGCGGTCGATTTAGCTTCATCGGTAAAGAAGTGAGTACAGAGGAAATTAACGACCCTAATTTCATGTTGCGATACCTATCTATCAAACACGAAGTAGCAAAAGAACTAGGCGTTACACCTGACGATATTATGCTAAAAAATGGCTTATTAATCATGTAATTCAAACAACGGACTCAGTGCAAGGATGCAAACAGGAGATAGATATGATAACCGTTAATTCTTATTTCAGCGGTGCTGGCCTTATGGATATTGGCCTTATCCAGGCTGGAATAAATATAGGCCAAGCATTTGAAATTGATGCATCCGCTTGCAAAACTTACCGCCATAACCTGGGTAATCACATTAAAGAATGCGACATTACCCAGGAATTAGTTTTAGAACAAGATTCATGTGACGGCATGATATTTACTTATCCATGCACCAGGTACAGCACTATCGGTGATATACACGGAGTTAGAACAGGTGATGAATTGTTTTTACATGCATTACGTCACCTGGCAATAGCTCGACCTGAGTTTTATGTAGTTGAAAATGTACCTGGAATGAAAGCATTTCCTATAGTCATGGAAGCTATGCAGAAAATGCCAGATTATTACGTTAATGTTTTCTGTCCTATCAAGTCAGAAACTTGGCTACCACAGAAGCGCAGTCGATTAATAATCATCGGTACGAAAAGGAATTTTATACCGCGACCACCTGAGAACCATAAACCGATTAAACTAGCTGATATCCTGGAGGGTGAGCCAGAAATCAATATACCTAAATCGGTCTACTCCAGGATGAATGGCGTATATCGTGACTTACCAATAATCAGCGACCCAAACAATGGTGATATCGCCCCAACCTGCGTTGCTCACTACGCTAAAGATAAAAGCACTCGCCTGGTAGCTGATAAAAACTTTCCAATGGGAGTTAGGCCATACACAGTGCGCGAATATGCAAGACTCCAGGGTGTACCTGATTGGTTTCAATTCCCAGTTAGCCAAACTGATGCATATCGGCAAATAGGAAATGGCGTAAGTGTCCAGGTTGGGGAATGGATTGGGAATGAAATTAAACGCTATATCGCAGGGATGCAATGAAGAGGAATGAATATGATTGAGCTACAAAAACAATTTCAACCCAAAGCGAGAAATATATGCTCAGCTTGCGGTAAAGATGTTGGAGTATCAAAGCTAGTTGTGGCGGGTAATGTGAATATCTGCTTTGAATGTGCTGATTTATCAAAGCAACTTGCTGATAAAAAACGTAATGAAGTGGCCGAAAAAGAAATTGATGCTATGGCATCTGAAATGCTGACGGTGCTTTGCTGTGCAGATATTAGCATTGCGCGTAACTATGCAAGTCGGATCTATAAAGCAGGATATAGAAAGGTGGAGTGATGAAAAACAGGATCAAGTTTAACGACGCAATGTTAGCAGCTGTCATGGATGGTAGAAAAACGCAGACACGCAGACCGATGAAGGTTCAGCCTGTATTGAATGGCAACTGGTGGGAGGTTTACGGTGCAGGATGGGGAAAGGATAGCAAGTCCATGCCAGCAGTTCCTAATCATAGTCTAGCGAACAACTGCCCATATGGACAAATTGGCGACATTATCAACTCTGCAGACAAAGACGGTAATATCAAAGGGAAAATTGAGATTACCGATGTTTGTATTCAACAGTTGCATGCCGTTACCCTAGGCGATATTTGCAAAGAGGTTGGATGTGGTCTTTATGATTTCATACCCACCACTTATGGCTTCCAAGTTTGGGAAGATATTTGGCGCTCCATCTACGGAGAAGAAAGCTGGAATAATAATCCGTGGGTGTGGGTTATTGAGTTTAAAAAGGTGGAGTGATGGATAAATCAAGACAGCAGTTTGAAGAGTTTATAAGTAAAGGTGATTATCCTTGGGTGAAAGGTATTATCCCTGTCATGTGGATGGTCTGGGAAGCATCACGCGAAAGTTTAATTAATAACTTACCAGAAAGCATTAATTGCCCTACCGCACCAGAATTAATATGGCTACAGGTTGACCCTGAGCCAGAGGAGATAAATAAACCTGAATTTCCAGTTAATTTACGTAGTGACGATGTAACTTGGTGTGCAGATAGAATTCATCCAACTGACACGTTATATATTCGTGCTGATTTAATTCAAAAGTAAATAACTATGCAAATAATCGGATATGTATTACTCATGCTAATACAGGGTTCTGCTGTGCCTGTATCTGAGCAAATATACACACAGCAAGAATGCGAGAGCCGTGCTATGCAGATAATGATGGTGCGGGATGTTGAGATTAAATGTGGTGAGGTAATGAGAGAGTGAATAGATTAAGAGAGAGAATAATAGAAGTTCTTCAATGTAATCAGCTTACCACAGAAGAACTATATCACTTGTGCCACCCTGACTATTCAAGAAGTCAGGTTAGTTGCGTGATTGGTCACTTGGAAGCAGGTGGAATCATCAAGAAAAGCATTTGTGAATATTGGGAGCTAATCAATGAATAAATACACAGAACTATCTGACTTCGAGATTAATAAAAAGGTTGCTGCAAGATATTATCAAAACAAAGACTTTATTGAAGCATATAAGGATATTGAGAAAGTATTTGTTGACGGTAACTTATTCGACCCCTGCAATAACCCAGCAGATGCAATGCCGATTATTATTGAGAATGGTATCGACCTATTAAATGGTGAAAATATGATGCCTGAATTATTTGGTCATCATAGCACATATACGCTGCATAATTTTAATACACCAATCGCGGCAGATTCACTAAAAGAAGATAAGACTATTTATAGATTGGGCATGGAAGCTTTCTTAATGAAAAAGGATGCGGAGAATGAAAGTTAATATTGAGTGTAACGAGAAGGATTTAGGTTTTTTAATATCACATCTAACGTCATTTATGAATTCAGAGCCATTTAGCCACTCAGTAACAGTAAGTGGTAATAATGCGGTTAAAATGTCATTAGATAAAAATGGTGATATTAAATTTACAGTTAACCAAATATTAAATGATTCCATTGATAGAAACACCGCGCCATTACCAATCCTCACAGATGATTTAAATCTTAGAGTTAGTACGTTAAATAGATTGTTAGAGAATGGGATAACATCCACTTATAGATTAATTAAATGTAGTGAAGTTGATTTATTAAAAATGAGCGGGATAGGGAAAAAGGCTATAAATGAAATAGTTCATGAATTGGCATTACATAACCTTAGACTCATGGCGCGGCAATCAAATATTAAATGAATGGAAAATAGCATAGGTGGCCTATGACACCACAAGAGCATGAAAACGGATTGCGAAGTGTGGCTAAAAGGTGCCACACAGAATTAAAGAAATACGACAAACTAACCACCGAATTATCCAAGCAAACAATAAGTAAAGACCTTCCAGAATTCACAAGCCTATTACCACCCGATAAGAAAAGAAAATACACACCTAACATGTGGTTCAATCACTATGTTATGAC
>NZ_JBQDNB010000027.1:56042-56534 GCF_052096715.1 Providencia sp. | reverse complement strand
AGTGTGGGGTCTCCCCATGTGAGAGTAGGGAACTGCCAGACATTAATTAAGCCGAGAAGCCACCCATTGGGTGGCTTTTTTGCGTTGGGGGATTTAGGGAAATTAGGACTAACTGGTTAGGCATCGTAACCAATAATCTGTAGTGAATTCAACACATGAACACGCCAGCACACTCATATACTAATCTTCAAAGATATAAAAAACATATTCATTCACTACCTCATAAATTTTATCTTATTAAGAGATTTTAGATATAAGTATTCTCTTGAGTTTATCAGTGATGGCTTATGACTAGAACACAGGCAAAGTAGAGTGTGATTGTGCCGATCTAGCTCAGTCATCTCGGTACCCAGGAACTTCAACCTTTAATATCAATAGGCTTATTTTGATACCTCATATCATAGGGGGCTTTAGCCTTGAGGTCGGCATTGATAGAGCGAATGAATTTACTTAACATAAAGTAGTGAGTAACAGCTCACTTGGTGGAAGTAG
>NZ_JBQDNB010000027.1:0-55942 GCF_052096715.1 Providencia sp. | reverse complement strand
TATGAGTTTTGTGCTTAGTTGTGTATTGATGATGAAATTGGCTATGCACGCATTGCGATTAACATTAATGCTATGAATGGATTCGCCCAACATAAAGTAGTGAGTAACAGCTCACTTGGTGGAAGTAGTATGAGTTTTGTGCTTAGTTGTGTATTGATGATGAAATTGGCTATGCACGCATTGTGAGTAACATTATAGCTGTGAATGGATTCGCCCAACATAAAGTAGTGAGTAACAGCTCACTTGGTGGAAGCAGTATGAGTTTTGTGCTTAGTTGTGTATTGATGATGAAGTTGGCTATGCTCACATTGTGAATAACATTATGGCTGTGAATGGATTCGCTCAACATAAAGTAGTGAGTAACAGCTCACTTAGTGGAAGAAGTGTGAGCATGCACTTAGCCAAGTATTGATGATAAAATTGGTCATGCCTGAAAATATTTTTTTATATTAATAATAATAATGATTCTGATATGCTCCATATACATTTACTTGTTGTATTTTCACTTAAATAATTTTGTTTTTATCTTCATTTAACACATTGAGTTTGGTCAATAAAATGCTTTTGGACTAACTAATGCTATGAATATCAATTAATAATAAGTTATTTATCTGTTTTGTAGATATACAATCACAGGTGTAATTGTTATAAATAGGTCTTTTTATGTTTCATAAAATAGATAAAAATTGTTAAATTGATGTTTCATTTAGTTGTGTTTATACTGCATATAGTGGTTTTTCTAAGCGATATTGTCATTTTATAAAGGGAATTTACTTATTGATAGTCTCATCAGTAGGATAAAATGAACACTATAAGCTGGAAAATAGACAAATGAGAAAGGTGCAAAAATTTTATCTTTTGTACTTATTATGAAGATTGTTTGTTTATCAAAGGTGGATAAAATGAAAAAAATAAAAAGCGCTAATCATCAAGTTTTTGACCAAATAGTATCTGTAAACAAACAGCAAGAAAATGAATTCAATAATGGGCAAGATGGTGCGATCATTCTGTCATTGCTCGTGATGTTTTTTGTGCCATTTTTATTACTAAATACAGTTAGAAATTTTCTTGCGATTGACTATAGCTTTAGTCTTGGCTTAGGTATGCTAGCTCTGAGCGCTATAGTTACTACTTTATTATATAAACAATTTAAAATTGGTTCTCGTTTTGCAGAAAAAGAGATTGTTTTAAGCCAACTACTATCGCGCTACATACCTAAGAATAAAGCTGAGTACCAGAAATTACGTGAAGAAAAGCAGACTGATCCTCAACATTTTTTTATGCTAGTTGATAATTGGGTTGAATCTGAAAGACAATATTATTCAAGATAATATTTAGCGTTAATTACTGTGTCTTATTTAGATATCCCCCGCCGATAATGGCAGGGGATTGAATTTTTTTAGTAATCACAATTTATTACTGCCAATTTTTACCAAAAAGATAAGCCAACTCAAGAGATTGCATTCTATTTAATCGTGGGTCACATAGAGTTTGATATTTATAGGAGATATCATTTCCTTGTATTTCTTGTAATCCTCCCGTGCATTCAGTGACGTCTTGTCCTGTCATTTCGAGATGTAATCCTCCTGGATGAATATGTGAAGCTTTGAGTATTGTTAAGAATTGTGTAACTTCATTATAAATATCGGAAAAATATCTAGTTTTATATCCATTTTCAGCACTCTTAGTATTACCATGCATTGGATCCACCATCCAAATTACAGGTGAGCCATGATATTTCACCGCCTCCAATAAAAGCGGTAGTTTCTCCTTGATAGCATCAACACCCATTCTGACAATAAGTATAATTTTACCCGCTTCCTGACTCGGATTAAGCTTACTTATTAGCTTAATGAGTGTATCTCCTGTCATTTTAGGCCCACATTTAATTCCTATTGGATTTTCTATGCCTCTAAGGTATTCAATATGTGCTTGATTGATATCTCGAGTACGTTCTCCAACCCACACCATATGTGCTGAGCAGTTATACCATTTGTTATCACTGGAATCCTTTCTTGTCATTGCTTCTTCATAAGGAAGAAGTAATGCTTCATGGCTGATGTAAATTGGTTTTGTCACATTCTCTTTATTGGAAAGATAATTGACTGTTTTATATAGCGCTTCAAGAAAGGAAATATAATGTGGCTGCTCCGTTGAACCCGGATACACTTTTATATTTAATTTATATTGATGCTCAGGAGACTCAGAGGTATTTATCGCTCTAATTAAATTTAGCGTTGCTGATGAGTAATGGTAGGCATTTAGCATTCTTTGCGGGTCAGGTGTACGGCTTTTTTCTGAAAAATCTAACCCATTGATAATCTCCCCTCGATAGCTAGGGAGCTCAATACCGTCTTTTATTTCAAATGAGTTACTACGAGGTTTGGCATATTGACCTGCAATTCTCCCAACTTTTATAATAGGCAGTTTAGTTGATTGATTTATTAAGCCAGACATTTGATTAAAGGTATAAATTAAATCTCGGATAATCGTGGATTTACAGCTATCAAAGGATTCTGCGCAGTCCCCACCTTGTAAGATAAATGCTTTACCTTCAGTAACAGCAGCTAGTATTTTTTTGAAGCTTCTTATTTCAGAAGCAAGCACTAACGGAGGGTGATTCCTTAAACGTGTTTGAAAGTAATCTAAAGCGCATTTATCGGGGTATAGAGGGTCTTGCTCTATTGGAAACTCCGTCCAAGAGGATGGCTCCCATGAAGAGGGTTGAGTATTATTCGTGAAGGATTTATCTAGCTTCTTCGGAATATTATCATTTCTTCCTGTGATAACGTCATAGTCATAAGAAAGTAACATATCTTTTCCTTAATCTTGAGGCTACAAGTTTGGTTGTGAAGAGCTAGTTTTTTTGTTGAGAGGTGTTCAAATAGGTTTCAACAGAGCCATTTTGCCTTGCTAAATAGTCCTCTCTGACAGGTGTGTAAACATCAATAACTTCTGATGGTTCTAGCGCTTCGGCATCATGGGTTGCCCAAGACGGTATAATAAAAGAGTCTCCCGCATGTAAATAAACTGTTCGGCCATCGACTGTGAGTCTTAGGGAACCTTTTAATATTGTTGTTGCTGTTTCATGTTCATGAACATGTTCAGGAATGATTGCATTAGGTTTAAATGTCCAAAATGCGATAGTAAAACCTGTACCATGTATAAACTTGGCTTTTATTTTACTTTCCTCACCTTCGTTGCGGTGTAAATCCATATCGTAGGAGATCATTTCATTTGATAAATAAAGGCTCATTTTATTTCCTCACATTATTTCAGATTTAGTATATTTTAGAATGAATAGAAAAACCCATTGGAACGGGACCAAAGTCATGTAAAACGGTTAATTTATTTCGTTCAGCAGCTTTAAGCGTTGTAATACATGCATCAACAGTGCCATTTGCGCACTGTAACGCTGATTCACTATTTGAATTAAAAAATATCGATTCTATTTTAGGATTTAAATTTTTTATTTCAGAAATTAAATCCTTTGGTGCGGGATGAGAACCGACTTTATTTATTTTATTTAAATCATTAAATCGGCTTGCAAATAACATGTTATGAGTGTCCATAACAAAACAATCCGTTAGTTTTAATAAGTTTAAATTTTTAAAAACTATATTATGTAAGTAAGGGTAAACAATGCATCCAAGTAAAATACAATTATTATCTTTCTTTATTTTTTCTACAGCAACTTCTAAAGTTTCATGAAGGACAACATTACCAGTTAAATTTTTTTGTTTTAACCAAAAATGAGCCGCCTTTTCACAGTTTGTATCTTTAGGACCTAATGTATGGATGGTAAACATAGTGTTACCTCATAATAAGTATAAAATTATATTCTTCCTGTTTGATTGATTAGCTCGGGCAATCTTTGTCCTGACTTTATTTTTTCTAACATTGTATTTTCAGTGCTATTAATAATCATTGCTTCATCGATAACTTTATCGATTAAATTAAATGGGACAATGACAGTACCGTTTGGATCAGAAATAACCAGATCTCCTGTATAAATCGTGTTATCTTCAATTCGACAGCTAGTGCCTGTTTCACTTACATAGTAGGCGCCTTGTGTATCAGAAGGGGTAATGTTACTCGCAATAACAGGGATATCTAAATCTTTCAATTCATTAATATCCCTAACGGCGCCACCTAAAATAATGGCATTAAATCCGAGCTTTTGAAAATATGTACAGCTCATTCCACCCGCTAAAGCTGCGTGCTTAATTAAATCACCAGCACCTGCGATGTATATTAAACCTTCGGCTGATTTTAGCTCAGGTACCAAAAATTGACGGACTTGATCCCATGTTGATGGTTGCTTCTCGATAATGTTCTTACCTTTTTTAACTAATTTCCATTGAACAGTATAAGCTTGCCCAACAATGTAATAATTGTTCTTATTCAACGATGATAATTGATGAGATAAAACATCACCGGATTTTAACCCATCAAGTATATCTATAATTGTTGATGTGCTTATTTTTATCTTCTTTATTTCCTCTATTTTATTTGAATTTATTTTTCAAACATAATGAATACTTCCTTTTTTAAGCATTGGTTCTTAGTCGTTTAATTAATAGAAGTAAATATTAAAATGATCAAGGTTAAAAAAAATATAATTAAATTAATAATTGTTAATTGTATGATAATGATGGGTATTTATAGATTAAATACCATTTATATTTTTGTGATTTAAATTTTTATTTAATATAATATAGTTATGGTGATTAATGTTATTTTTAATTTATTAATAATCACATTAATTAAATATTGTTATTTATAATAATGTTTATTGTTTCTACTTTATATGTGTTTAATTAAATAAAAAATAATTACACATGGTTAATGTGTAGGTGTTAGTGTTTATAAGTTCATAATAACGAGGGTGTTTTTATAAATAAAAAAACGACTCATTGAGTCGTTTTTTAAGAGTATGAGGAAAATAATTTTTAGTGTGATTTTCCCTTCTCGATACCTAAACCAATTTGAGAACGAACAAATTGCTCTCTGAAGCGTTCTTTTTCCATTCTTCCTTGTTCTGAATTATCAGTCACAGAGAACAGCCATGAAGCTGTGAATGCGACGATCATTGAGAATAATGCAGGATACTCATATGGGTAAATAGGTTTATCATGATGCAAAATACCAACCCAAATTGTGGGTCCTAAGATCATCAAAACAACCGCTGTTAACAGGCCTAACCAACCACCCGCTAATGCACCTCGTGTTGTCAGCTTGCGCCAATACATTGAAAGTAAAATAATTGGGAAGTTACAGCTAGCTGCAATTGAGAATGCTAATCCAACCATGAAGGCGATATTTTGTTTTTCAAATAAAATACCCAGACCGATTGCAACAAAGCCTAAAATAACAACGGTAATTTTAGACACTCGGAGCTCATCTTTTTCATTTGCTTTACCATTTTTCATTGCCATAGCGTAAAGGTCATGAGATACCGCAGAAGCACCGGCAAGTGTGAGTCCTGCGACAACGGCGAGTATTGTGGCAAAAGCAACGGCAGAAATGAAACCTAAGAAGAAGTTACCACCAACCGCATCTGCAAGATGTACTGCGGCCATATTTGTTCCACCAATTAATGCGCCGGCTGCATCTTTAAAGGCCGGGTTTGAACCGACAAGCACAATAGCACCGAAACCAATAATGAAGGTTAATATGTAGAAGTAACCGATAAACCCAGTTGCATAAAATACACTCTTACGTGCTTCTTTTGCATCGCTCACAGTGAAGAATCGCATGATGATATGTGGTAAACCCGCAGTACCAAACATAAGAGCTAAACCAAGAGATAGCGCCGAGATAGGATCTGAAACTAATCCTCCTGGACTCATAATGGCGATACCATTTTTATGAACCGCAACAGCTTCTTTAAACAGGGTATTAAAGTTAAAGCCGACATGTTTCATGACCATAACTGCCATAAATGTCGCACCGGCTAGCAATAATATTGCTTTAATGATTTGCACCCATGTAGTGGCTAACATTCCACCAAACAAAACATATAGCACCATTAGAAAGCCAACGATAACGACAGCCACATGATAATTTAGGCCAAACAGTAATTCGATTAGCTTTCCAGCTCCAACCATCTGAGCAATTAAGTAGAGTGCGACAACAACCAATGACCCTACCGCAGATAGTATGCGTATAGGCCTTTGTTTTAATCGATATGAAGCTACGTCAGCAAAGGTATAACGGCCAAGGTTACGTAAACGCTCAGCGATGAGAAATAAGATAATAGGCCAGCCGATTAAAAAGCCAATGGAGTAAATAAGCCCATCGTATCCTGAGGTATAAACCAGTGCGGAAATACCGAGGAATGAAGCGGCAGACATAAAATCCCCCGCAATAGCCATACCATTTTGAAATCCAGTTATTTTCCCACCAGCAGTATAGTAATCAGAGCGCGAGCGTGTTCTTTTTGATGCCCAATAGGTGATATAAAGCGTAAAACCGACGAACAATAAAAACATTATGATTGCTTGAATATTAACAGGTTGGCGCTCAACATCTCCGGTTAGCGCATCTGCTGATGCGATTGATGAGGTGAAAAAGAGAGCGAGAGAGGGGAAGACTTTCATTTTTCTACCTCTTGTAAAATTTCAGCTGTTAAGCGGTCAAATTCACCGTTTGCTCGAATTACGTAGATCCCAGTTAGGACAAAAGAGATAACAATGAGGCCAACACCGACAGGAATGCCTCTTGTGATATAAGAACCTTCGGCTATAGGTGTGCCAAGCCAACTTGGGTCGAATGCGATGAGGAAAATAAAGCTAACATATAGCGCTAGCGTTATTGCTGATAATAGCCATGAAAAGCGACTACGTTTTCTAACCAGTTCTTTAAAGCGAGGGTTATTCTCTACCTTTTCGTAAGCAGTAGCATTCATCAGAGTTCTCCTCTGTTATACTCGTTATACTTCAAGTTGCAGCTTTGTTGGCTGCGCTCACTCACACGAGTCACATACTTGTGTATGCTCCTCGTGATTCGTTCGCTTGTCGCCTAGCTGCGCCTCGAATTATTTAGAGTAAACCATCTTGTTGGGATGTATGTAAGGCCGCCTCTATGAGTTGGCCTTTTGGCGTTATGACATACTCATTGATTGTTTTTCTTCGAGTAGTTTTTCGACTACACCCGGATCTGCCAGCGTGGAGGTATCTCCGAAATTACTGGTATCTCCTGATGCAATTTTACGTAGGATACGGCGCATAATTTTGCCGGAGCGAGTCTTAGGCAAAGAGTCAGTCCAGTGTAGAACATCAGGTGTTGCAATTGGGCCTATCTCTTTGCGTACCCAATTACGAACTTCGGTATAGAGCTCGGCGGAAGGTTCTGTTCCTGATATTAAAGTGACATAAGCATAGATAGCTTGCCCTTTGATATTATGAGGAATACCAACAACTGCGGCTTCAGCAACTTTTGGATGTGAAACGAGAGCAGATTCTATTTCCGCAGTCCCTAAGCGGTGTCCTGATATATTTAATACATCGTCCACACGCCCAGTTATCCAGAAGTAGCTATCTTCATCACGACGAGCACCATCACCACTAAAATACATTCCCTTAAAGGTAGAGAAGTAAGTTTGTTCGAATCTGTCATGGTCACCAAATAAGGTACGCGCTTGACCTGGCCATGAATCAATGATGACGAGGTTACCCTCTGCCGCACCTTCTAGCGGTTCTCCGAGGTTATCGACAATTGCAGGTCGAACACCAAAGAAAGGTAAGGTAGCTGAACCCGGTTTTAGCATGGTGGCACCCGGTAGTGGGGTTATCATGAAGCCACCAGTTTCAGTTTGCCACCATGTATCAACGACAGGGCAGCGGCTATCACCAATCTTTTTATAGAACCATTCCCAAGCTTCTGGGTTGATTGGTTCGCCAACGGAACCGAGGATACGCAGTGAACTACGGTCTGTTCCTTCAATCGCTTTATCACCTTCGGCCATAAGGGCTCGAATAGCGGTTGGCGCAGTATAAAGAATATTAACTTGGTGTTTATCTACAATCTGGCACATACGATTAACCGAAGGGTAATTGGGTACGCCTTCAAACATTACTGTTTTGGCACCGTTTGATAATGGACCATACAGTAGGTAGCTGTGACCTGTGACCCAGCCGACATCAGCTGTACACCAGTAAACCTCACCTGAGTGATAATCAAAGGTATACTTGAATGTTAATGTTGCATAGACCAGATAGCCACCCGTGGTGTGTAATACACCTTTAGGTTTGCCTGTAGAGCCAGAAGTGTAGAGGATAAACAGAGGGTCTTCTGCATTCATTTCTTCTGGTGGGCAGTCTGCACTGACACCTTGAATAATGTCATGCCACCATAGATCACGGCCTTCAACCCAGCTTGGTGAGTTTCCTGTACGGTGGTAAACGATAACATTTGTAACCGTGGTAACTTGTGGGTTTGTGAGGGCATCATCAACATTTTTCTTTAACGGGATTGCACGACCTGCGCGCAGCCCTTCGTCAGACGTGATGATAAGCTTAGCTTTACAGTCGATGACTCTGCCTGATACCGCTTCTGGTGAAAAACCTGCAAAAATGACCGTATGGATAGCTCCAATACGAGCACAAGCCAGCATTGCCACCGCAGCTTCAACAACCATTGGCATATAAATAGCGACGACATCACCTTTACGGATACCGTATTTTTTTAATACATTCGCAAACTGACTAACATCATGATGTAGTTCGCGATAAGTGACATGTTTTGATGATAATGGGTCATCACCTTCCCAAATAATCGCTGTTTGGTCACCTTTTTCAGCCAGATGGCGATCCAAGCAGTTCGCGCTTAAGTTTAAAGTACCATCTTCAAACCAACGGATATCAATATGTCCGGGGTCGAAAGAGGTGTTTTTGACACGGGTATACGGTTTTATCCAATTAACGATTTTTCCTTTTTCGCCCCAAAATCCTTCAGGGTCTTGAATCGAGCGTTGGTACTCATCGTTGTACTGTTGTTCGTTTATTAGGGCACTTTTAGCAATTGCAGTAGGAACTGGATGTTTAGTTATTTGAGTCATATTATTATCTCCTTGCAGATGTTAATACTATGTCAAAAAATAGTTAACTAAAGAGAAAAATAGATATTTGTTTTTCTTTTGAGCGGAAGATCACGTATTAATTGTAATCAGATTTTCAGGATTATCATTTGATGCTAAATGTAAATCTGAAGTTAAATGCTGAAAATATCAGATTATCTGGTTGTAAAGAAAATGAAATAGCTGGTGTATTGGTATTTGTTACTGAATTAGAGAGTAATGATAGCGGATGAGAAAGACCACAAAATTATTATGGATTTGATAATGATTTTCATTAACAGTAAAATAACTATAATGGTACTAATTCACAAGATGCGTAATTACGTAAGTGCATACCCTATTAGCCTTGTGTTGAAAATGAGAAGTTAAGGGTATGTACCCAAAATAGTTCGAGTTACAGGTAAGCTGCAACTTGGAGTAAGACGGGAAAATATTAATAAGTCACTGGAGACAATAATATGAGTTATACATTACCTGCTTTACCTTATGCTTATGATGCGCTGGAACCTCATTTTGACAAACAAACTATGGAAATCCACCATACTAAGCATCACCAGACTTATGTTACAAATACCAATACAGCATTAGAAAAATTACCTGAATTAGCAGGTTTAGATATTAATGTATTGATTCAAAAATTGGATCAAATCCCTGCTGATCAACGTACTTTTGTACGTAATAACGCAGGCGGCCATTCAAACCACACTTTCTTCTGGGATGGTTTGAAATTAGGTACTGAATTAAATGGCGAATTGAAAGCTGCGATTGAGCGTGATTTCGGTAGCGTAGATGCATTCAAAGAGACATTTGAGAAAGCCGCTGCAACACGTTTTGGTTCTGGTTGGGCATGGCTAGTACTTAAAGATGACGGCAAATTAGCTGTTGTATCAACTGCTAACCAAGACAGCCCGATTATGGGTGAAGCTATTTCTGGTGTATCAGGTTATCCAATCATTGGTTTAGATGTATGGGAACATGCATATTACCTGAAATTCCAAAATCGCCGTCCTGATTACATTAAGGCCTTCTGGTCAGTAGTGAATTGGGATGAAGCTGCAAAACGTTTTGCAGGAAAAACTAAATAATTTTGTTCAATTTTAATTGAATAATTTTGCAGGCATGATTTAAACCAAATCATGCCTGTTTTAATTTGGTCAATTATTGTTATATCTCATCGCATTCTTTATGATGGAAGCCCTTTGTGCTGACCTAAATAGAGACTAAAGCCAATGCAATTCCTTCCTCAAGTATTTATCGGCAAAATTCAATCAACGCAATCTTGTGGTCAAAGCGCTATTTATAAGCGAGAAGCGGATGGCTTATTGTCGTTAGGACAAATGGGGCTTGAAGGTGATGAGCAGGCGGAAAAACGTTTTCATGGTGGTCCCGATAGAGCATTGTGCCATTATCCAAGAGAACACTATGCTTTGTGGTTAAATGCTTACCCTGAACAGGAAGAGTTATTTATCCCACCTGCTTTTGGTGAAAATATATCAACAGAAGGTATGACAGAAGAAAGTGTATTTATTGGTGATATATTTGCTTGGGGTGATGCCCGTATTCAAGTGACCCAGCCCCGTTCCCCTTGTTATAAACTTAATGGCTTAACAGGGATCGAAAATTTTGCCCAAGTGATGCAAGAAACTGGGCGATGTGGTTGGTTATACCGAGTGATTAAAACCGGTAGTGTTAGCGCAAGCACACCCTTGAAGTTATTGAGCCGTAATAGTGATATTTCGGTACAAGAAGCGATTATGATAGCGTTCCATGCGCCTTATGATGAAGAGCTGTATCGTCGCCTTCTCAGTGCGGCTGGGTTATCGGCAAGTTGGAGTTTAACTATGCAAAATCGCTTGGATAATCGCTGTATTGAAGAATTTAGCCATCGTTTATTTGGTAAACGTGGCTAATATAATTCATATACTGTTCATGTATTGTGATGAATAAATTGTTGATACCAAGGGCTTCTATCTATCAGTTCGTAATGCGACCCTTGGTCAATTACCTTGCCATTTTCCATATAAATAATATGGTTAGCTTGTTGCGCCAACATGGGTTGATGAGTAACGATAATCCGAGTTTGCTGATGAGCTTCGCTGAGTAAATTAATAACTGAAGCAGTATTGATATAATCTAAGCTGGCGGTCGGTTCATCCATGAAAATAATATCAGGGTGACTTAAAAGTAGCCTTGCGATACATAAACGTTGTCTTTGCCCACCAGAAAGAGCCATACCTCCGGTTCCCACATCACTATCAAGTAATTCATCATCTGCATCCATGTTGAGTCTTGATAGCATTATGGCTATCTGTCGGTCATCAATATTATTGATATGAAGAGATAAATTTTGCCGTAAGCTGCCACTAAATAGGCGGCTATCTTGAAAGAGTACACCTCGTTTTGCACAAAGTATTTGTTGGGATAGCTGGGTCACTTCTATGTTGCCGTAGCTTACAGTGCCTTGAGTGGGATCTTGTAAACGCGCTAATAAACTTAATAAGGTGCTTTTCCCCGCCCCTGATGGCCCGACGATAGCGGTCAATTCATTTTCTTTAAACGTTAACGTAATATTATTTAAAATTCTTTTTTTATCGTGGCTGTAATGGGATAGCGCATGACAACTCACTTGATTGCTTTCAGGATATCGAGATTCTTTCGGAAAAAAAAGTTCGTCTGTTTTAAGGGCTTGTTCTATTTGCGCTATGGCTTTTTTAGATTGGCGCAAGGCTTGGTCTAAATGGGACAATAGCCATAATGGTTCAATAAAACGAGCAAGTAATAGCATGCCCGCCAACCAGACATTTAGACTAAGCGTGGTGTTATTTACTGAAAAAATACCCATCATGGATAGAACACCAGCACAAAACAGACCAATAAAAATGATTTGAATCGATAATGAAAACAACAAATGAAAAGGAAGACTTTGGCGTTGTAGCTGTTTTTGGGTGTGATATTGGCTATTAAGCGCTAATTCTAGATTTTTTTGTTGGTTCTGACTAACTCCAGCACGACGTATTAAAGGCTGGTGGGTTGCAAAATTATCAAGAGCACTAATAACTTCCTGTTGAGAAACATAAACTTTTTGCTCCGCACGAGCAATTTGTTTGGCGCAAAAACGCAATATAAAAAGCAGCGCTACACCAATAAGTAACAGTATTCCGCCAAAGACGAATTGATAAATTAATAAGCCAATAACGACAGTTAAGGGGGTGACGATACCACTGATGATCGGGTGTAATAAGTGTGCTGGGACTGACATGATTTGCGAGGCTGGACCTGATATTAGATGACTCGCAGCTTTGACGGGTTTTAATGATAGTGGTAAATGGCGAATTAGGGCAGCTGTTAAATAGCGCATTACCGTGCCACCTGCTAAATAGCCTTTTTGTGTTGCCATGAAAGTAACAGATAGTGCTGCCAAACTACTTATGGTGAGCAGTATCAATGAGGTATTATCACCCGCCGACCAATTGAGAATTACCGAGGCCAGCAGTAAACCACTTATTCCATCAAGTATTGCACCTAGTGTCATCCAAGCAATAGCGCCGCGAACGTTGTATAACAGTGTTTTAATCATTTATTTTCCTCTAAAGCACTTAGCAATTGCTGATATTGCAAACAGTGCTCAGAAAGCTGCTGATGCGTTCCTTGTGCAATTAATTCACCGTTATCTAATAAGAACACTTTATTGACTCGAGTTAAGCAATTTAAATCATGAGTAACGAGGACTCGAGTTCGTTTATCGGTTTCGAGTAATGTTAAAACACGTTGTGCATTTTGTGGATCAAGTGCTGATGTGGGTTCATCGAACAACAAAATGGGTGCGGGGGAAAGTAACGTCCGGGCAATGGCTAATCGTTGAGCTTCACCACCAGATAAATTGATATCTGTACCCACAATACTATCGATACCTTTAGGGTGTTGTGCCAATATCGGTAATAAATTGAGTGCTTCGAGGTAATGATGAATATCCTCAGTAGTACTATGAGACGAAAAAAGCTGTAAATTATCACGTAGTGAGCAAGGTATCGGTTGAGTGTTTTGCATCACAATAGAGATTTGTTGGTTAAGTCCGTTTAATGATAATTGAGGTAGAGTAACAGTGCCAAAGTGATTGTTATTTAGGGATATATTGCCATGAGTTGGGTCTAGAAAACGAGCCATTAACTGTAATAGTGTACTTTTCCCCGCGCCAGATAGTCCGACTATCGCAATAAACTCACCCTGTTCTATATGTAAGTTAATATCTGATAATAAAATTTTACCTTGAAAAGCATAACTAAGATGCTCAATTTGTAGATCACAAGCTGTGGTGTTTAATGTTTTTTCGCCGTACTGCATTTCAGGAAGTTCAAGTAATTGCTCAATTCGTTGTGATGCACTAATTGCAAGATTGAGTGCATCACCGCCATGACCCATTGCTGCAACTGGCGCAGCTATGCTATGCATCAAGAGTATGAATAAGATAATTTGAGCAAGTGACGTGGGTTCTGGGAGAATCCATGCCCCTAAAATTACCCATAATGAGAGAAGCGTGGTGCTAATACCAAGTTGTGTTAATGCGCTAAGTGCACCTATTTTACTTATCCAACGTTCAAAAGCTTGTTGAAAAGAAATCAGCGCTAGAGTCACCGTTTTTTGAATTGATTTTTCCGGGAATTGCCTTGCGAGTAACGGGTTATCAGCCAGTTCAGCATAATGTTCATAAAGATGGGCTATCGTTTCATTACGTGCGCTGTATAGCGCTTGGTAACGTGGCGACTGCATCATTTTAAACAAATAAATAGAGGTTGCTAGAGGTAGCAAACAAAACAGTAATAATAAGCCGTTTTGAAATAATAAAATTAAAGCTGCGGTGATGGGGACAACGATAAGTTGTACAATATCGGCAGGGGCATGTGCTGTGAGTTGGTGGAGTGCGCGAACATCTCGTTCAATAACTTGTTGAACGCCGTCTTTTCCATGCTGAGTAAAATGATTTAATGGAAGTTTACCCAGTTTATTCAGTAGCTTTAGGCGTAAATGGTAGCAAAGGCGGTTATCTGTTTGATGTGTTAAGTAGAGCGCAAGAGTTTGGCCAACTAACCATATTAATCCACCAATAAAGGCAATAATCATCCAATAATAATATTGCTCAATAGGTGCAACGGCGATTTGGCTGATGGCAATCCAAGGGATTAGTGAGCTGATGCCTGCTATCGCTTGTAATATGACGGCAAAAGCTAAAATAAAACGGTAAGGGCGAAATAATGCCCATAATGCGCGATACATACCAAACCTCCATAGAGAATCTTTTACTGTAGTTTATTTCCTTTAGTAATAGGGATTTAGTTGTTTTGACAACGGGACTATTTGTTTTGATAGCAGGTAGGGTAAAGTTAAATATCGATGATTAGGGATGCTTTGCCAATTTTTAAGTAATATAGAGTTATAACATTTTTCATTATGTTGTATTTAAGTGAGAAGACGGTATGCAATATGATTTAAACGATCTGTATTATTATGTGAAAGTGGTGGAGCATGGTGGCTTTTCTCAAGCGGGACTAGCTCTTGGGATACCAAAATCAAAGCTCAGTCGGCGTATTGCAGACTTAGAGCAAAAACTGAAAGTATCATTGATTTACCGCTCGACTCGCCAATTTCATGTCACTGAAATTGGGCAAGTTTTCTATCAACAATGTAAAAATGTAGTGGATGAAGCGGAAATTGCGCATGAACTTATTTGTTCAGTACAAACACATCCTAAAGGAACAATTAAGTTATCGTGTCCTGTTGCTTTATTGCAAGTTTATCTTAATGATTTGCTTATTGATTTTATGGTTAAGTATCCTGATATTAATATTCAAATCTTAGCCGTTAACCGCCCTGTTGATGTGATTAGTGAAGGTCTTGATTTAGCGTTGCGGGTGCGATCATTACCGCTAGATGACTCTGGGTTGATGATGAAAGTATTGGGGTATTCACGCAGAATATTAGTGGCCAGTCCATCGCTCTTTCGTGAACAAGGTGCGCCAAAAGATCCTGAAGCGCTGGTGGATTATCCAATACTTGCTAATACAGAGCATTCGCAAAATTATACACTAACGCTTAAAAATAGTGAGGCATTGAGTTTTACTCAACACTTCACACCAAAACTTGCCACAACCGATGTGTTGACGTTGTACCGAGCAGCGTTAAAAGGGATCGGAATTGCAAGATTGCCTTATGGTGTGGTAGAAAAAGATTTAAATTCGGGGGAGCTGATTGAGGTATTACCCCTCTGGCATTTCCCTGAAGATATTATTCATGCGGTATACCCATCACGTAAAGGGCTATTGCCATCTGTTCAGCTTTTATTAAGTTATTTAGCAGAAAATATCTCATTAGCCGTGAAATAAAAAATTCCCCGATAGGCAAGCCCATGGGGAATTTTTCGTATAGTAAAATCTAATGAGCGGCTGGAATATGACCAAACTTACCATTATTGAAGTCATTAACGGCTTCAGTGATTTCTTTTTCGCTATTCATGACGAACGGGCCGTAACCGACTACCGGCTCATCAATAGGATCACCACTTAAAAACAGCACTAATGCATCCTCTGTGGCTTCGAGTATGATATTGCTATCGCTGTTATCAAGGATCATTAATTCCCCCTCACTCAAGCTGGCATTGCCATCAACAAACAATGAACCGCGTAGCATGACTAAGCCAACGTGGCGACCTGCTTTGGTCTGTAAGCCAACAGTTTTACCTTTATTCAGTTGTAAATCCCATACATCCATCGCGGTAAAGGTTCGTGCGGCGCCCTTGTTACCTAGATAGTCACCTGCAATAACGCGTAAAGTACCTGCTTCATTCGGTAAGGCAATATTGGGAATATTATTACTTTGCAGTAATTGATATCCCGGCGCTGCTGATTTATCTTTTGCGGGTAAGTTGACCCACAATTGCACCATATCTAAAGTACCACCATTTTTCATAAAGCGATCAGATTGATACTCTTGGTGTAAAATACCGGATGCTGCTGTCATCCACTGCACATCACCAGGGCCGATAACCCCACCTTTTCCTGTTGAGTCATGGTGAGCAACTTCGCCATCATAAACAATAGTGACGGTTTCAAAACCTCTATGTGGGTGCTCACCAACCCCTCTATTTGGAGCATCTGAGCTTGGAAAATTAAACGGTCCCGCTCTATCCAGTAGGATAAATGGGTTAAGGTATTTCCCATGATTACTATAAGTAAACATTGAACGAACGGGAAAACCATCGCCGACCCAATGGCTACGAGGGGATTTATAGATACCTATGATTTTTTTCATGGTCTTACTCCTAATTCTATTTTGATGAACGAATAATAAGGGAGTAAATGTTTAAGCAGTAGTGGCAAAAATAGGTTTCATTGTTGCAAAGATAGAACAATGTTAGGGCGACATATTGTTCTATAAATAGGATAGTGTTTATCAAAAGCTGGACTACTCAGCCAAAAAAGGATGCATTAATCTAGATTTTAAGAAAATGAGCCATTCAGTGTTCTATTTTCTAACTTAAATAGGTTTAATTATTTCATCGGTTGAGAGGTATTATCATGAGTATTCCTGCAAATTTTAATGGTCAGCGCCCTGTTATTAATCCAGATGATGCCGTTATGTTATTAATCGATCATCAAAGTGGTTTATTTCAAACGGTTGGTGATATGCCAATGACTGAATTACGTGCTAGAGCTTCCGTTTTAGCTAAGATGGCATCATTAGCGAAGCTCCCTGTTATTACAACTGCATCTGTTCCTCAAGGTCCTAATGGTCCATTAATCCCAGAGATACACCAAAATGCGCCACATGCACAATATATTGCTCGTCGTGGTGAAATTAACGCATGGGATAACCCTGAATTTGTGGCTGCGGTTAAAGCGACGGGTAAAAAACAACTCATTATAGCGGGAACAATTACTAGCGTTTGTATGGCGTTTCCTGCTATCAGTGCGGTTGCAGATGGTTATCAAGTATTTGTTGTTATTGATGCATCAGGAACTTACAGTAAGATGGCTCAAGAGATTACTTTAGCTCGTGTCGTTCAAGCTGGTGTTGTACCAATGGATACCGCTGCGGTTGCCTCTGAATTACAAAAAACATGGAACCGTGACGATGCAGGTGAATGGGCTGACGCTTACACTAAAATATTTCCTGCTTATCAGTTGCTTATTGAGAGCTATGGCAAAGCGCAAGAAGTTCTCAAAAATAATGAGCAGTTAGATTCACAACACTAATTGTTCATTAATTGTCGATTTTCTATATCAAATTGAGCTGGGGGGAGGCTCCCCCCAATTTTAATAGGTAAATTTGATAAATATTATATTGTTGCTGGATACTAATATGATAAAAGTCATTTAGGTTGGCAGGTATACACCCAAGCTGGCGGGAAATTGCGGTATACACGTTGTTTGGTGAAATTGAAATAGCGTTCAAACATGGGTTCACAACTTTGTGTGTATTGGAATAACACAAAGGTTCCTTTCTTTCGCGTTAAGCATTCACTGGCTCTTTTGAGTATTCTCATCCCTGTTTTTTTATCTAATGAACGAAATGGAATACCCGAAATAATCGCATCATATTCACCGGAAAGATGTTCCGCAGAAAGGTGATTTATAATGACTCGACTATCATCAATTTGTTGTAATAATTGAATAAATTCATCATTTATTTCATAAACATTTAATGATGTATCGAATGTTCCTTTTCGTAAAATACATTTTGTGATGACACCGTCTCCAGCACCGATTTCTGCAATTTGAGTTTGATTCTTCCAGTCAATATTATTGAGTATTGCATCGCATAGCCAATAGGTTGAAGGCATAATGGTACCCATCTTTGTGGGTGATGCAATAAAGTGCTTGATATAAAGTTTATAAGGATTGATAAAGTTAAATAAGAAAATTTTCATATAATTTAACTCCTTACCATTAGCGAGAGACTTGTGTTCTATTATCCAGAAACAGGAAGGCCACATTCATGACAGAATTTATCTTCTGGTTTTAATATTGAGCGACATCGCTGGCATTGGGTAATATTACGATATTGTCTATCCAATTTGTCATCATAATATTGTTGGTCGCCATCATATTGTCTATCACGATTTCCATGTTTTGATGAATGACCGTGTTTCGATGAGTGACCTTGGTTAGTGCTATGGCCGTATTTTGAATTGCGTGAGTTTTTACCGAAACCTAATAATCGACTGAGAAATGACATAAGTAACTCTCCGTTATTTATATTGTTCAAAATCAGTCTAAACCTTAGAGCTAACTCAAGACACAATAGCTAAACCATGTTATTACAATTAATTACAATATCATTCGGTTTTGTAAAGGGCATTTTATGGCTAGAGAGTGGAATTATTTATTGGTTTTAATGAAGAGATTGCTGATATAAAAACGGGGAATGATTTCCCCATTTTTATTGTTTGGTGATGGGCTAATTATAACTGTGGGCGTTTTACAAACCCGATAGCATCATACACTTTATCAAGGGTTTCTTGAGCACGCGCAGCTGCTTTAGTTGCGCCGTCGTCCATAATTTTATTTAACAGAGCTTCATCATTACGGAAGGTGTTATAACGTTCTTGTAATGTGGTTAGCATGCTGACGACGGCATCGGCAACGGCACCTTTTAGATGACCGTACATTTGCCCTTCAAACTCAGCTTCAAGCTCGGCAATCTTTTTACCTGTCACACCAGACAAAATATCCAGTAGATTAGAGACCCCTGCTTTATTTTCGATATCATAGATAACACGAGGTGGCTCTTCAGAGTCAGTCATCGCGCGTTTGATTTTCTTCATTGCGGCTTTTGGGTCTTCTAATAGCTCGATAACGTTGTTACGGTTTTCATCGGACTTAGACATTTTTTTGGTTGGATCTTGAAGAGCCATAACACGAGCACCGCCACCCGTTGGGATGAATGGCTCTGGTACAGTGAAAATGTCACCATAGATAGCATTAAAACGTTGAGCAATATCACGGCTCAATTCAAGGTGTTGTTTTTGGTCGATACCAACAGGGACTTGATTGGTTTGATAAATCAGAATATCTGCGGCCATTAATACGGGATAGTCAAATAAACCGGCATTAATATTTTCAGAGTGACTCGCGGATTTATCTTTAAACTGCGTCATACGGCTGAGTTCACCAAAATAGGTATAGCAGTTTAGCGCCCAGCTGAGTTGTGCATGTTGCGGCACGTGAGATTGGACGAAAATTGTACTTTTTTTCGGGTCAATGCCACAAGCAAGATAGAGAGCTAAGGTATCGAGAGTTCTTTTACGCAAATTGTCAGGGTCTTGACGCACCGTGATTGCGTGTTGGTCTACGATACAGTAAATGCAGTCGTAATCGTCTTGCATTTGCACCCACTGACGTAATGCACCCATATAGTTACCGATGGTTAATTCACCGGAAGGCTGTGCGCCGCTGAATACAATAGGTTTTTGGGATTGCTTTAGTTGTTCAATGGGAGTACTCATCTCTCTTACTATCCTTTTTAATTATTTTATTTCAGCTAAGCCAATCGTAGGCAAAAGGTCTGAAAAGTTTGTTAATACGCAATCAGGCTCACTTAGTGCAATGGATTCACCATAGTTATAGCCATAGGTCAGCCCAACACTTGGGCAGCCCGCACTTTGCGCTGCAATAATATCATTACGGGAATCACCGACAAAAAGCAATTCTTCTTTGTGCAAACCAAATTGTCCCATGACAAGATAAAGTGGGGCAGGGTGTGGCTTGAGCACTTTGACATCATTTCCACCTAGTACCAGTGAGAAATAATGATCTATAGCTAATTCCTTTAATAACGGCGCGATAAACGGCGTCGGTTTATTGGTGACAATAGCCATCGGTAAGTGATTTTGAGCCAGTATGTCGAGAGTTTCTTTCACTTGAGGGAACAATTCGCTACCAGTCGTGACTGAAATCGCATAATACTTAGCAAAGCTTTCACGAGCTGTTTTTTGTAATTTAGCTGAGATAGTAGCGCCTGCCCATGTGAGGGCTCTATCGACTAAAACATCGCCACCATTGCCAACCCAAATAGAAACACGTTCTTTACCCGCAGGTGAAAATCCATGTTCGTCAAGCATTTTGTCGATGGCTTCAGTTAAGCCACCGGCGCTCTCAACAAGGGTTCCATCTAAATCAAAAGCAATAGCTTTAATATTTTCTAAAACAACTTGTGTCATTACGAGACCTTTTCTAATTCTTTGCGCATGGCATCGATGACAGTTTTGTAGTCAGGTTGATCAAAGATAGCTGAACCTGCAACGAATGTATCTGCACCCGCGGCTGCAATTTCTGCGATATTATTGACCTTGACTCCGCCATCAACTTCGAGACGAATATCATAACCACTTTCGTCAATTAGTTTACGAACTTGGCGCAATTTATTCAGTGTTTGTGGAATAAAGGATTGACCGCCGAAACCAGGGTTAACTGACATCAGTAAGATCATATCGACTTTATCCATCACATATTCAAGATAGCTTAACGGCGTCGCTGGGTTAAAAACTAGTCCGGCGGTACAACCATGTTCTCTAATCAACTGAAGCGATCTATCGATGTGTTCACTGGCTTCTGGGTGAAAGCTGATATGGTTTGCACCTGCTTTAGCGAAATCAGGAATGATCCTGTCGACAGGTTTAACCATTAAGTGAATATCAATGGGGGCAGTGATGCCATAGTCACGCAGTGCTTTACAGATAGGTGCACCAAAAGTCAGATTTGGGACATAGTGGTTATCCATAACGTCAAAATGAACAATATCTGCGCCGGCAGCGAGGACTTTTGCAGTATCTTCGCCTAAACGAGCAAAGTCAGCAGATAAAATAGATGGGGCAATGAGAAAATCTTTCATTATTGTCTCCGATTATTAATCGTTATCTGTGAGCCATTGTGTGCTAAGAGCAAGGTCTTGGGTTGCTAGAACGTCAGTTTTACTAGGAGAAAGAGTATTTAGTTCTCCCGCATAGAGTGCCAATATTTCATTGACCTTAGCGCGATTTAATATGTTTCTACTAATGGTTCGGCGTACTTTAACAATGTGTAACTGTGCCTGATGATACCACTCTCGCGTAAGCGGGGTATCGTGATTTGAGATAAGAACTGGAATTTTGCTTTCAGATGATAATTTTCTAGCTAAAAAGGCCAAATTTTGTTGGTCTTGAGTATTAAACGAATTGGTATGATAAGCCGTAAAATTGGCAGTCTCTGACAGCGGTGCATACGGAGGATCACAGTAAATGACTGAGCCTTCTTTTGCATTGAGCAGTGTTTCATTATAGTGCTGAGTAACCATAATGGCGTTTTGCGATTTTTCAGCAAACCACAGCAACTCATCTTTTGGAAAATAAGGTTTTTTATAACGGCCAAAAGGAACGTTAAATTCGCCACGTGAATTATAACGACATAATCCATTATAACAGTGACGATTTAAGTACAGAAAAAGGATACTGCGTTTTTCTGTGTCGGTCGATTTATTAAATGCTTCACGCATCAAGTAATACTGTTCTGAAGTGTTGAATTCAGGTGTAAAAATCCGTTGTGCTTCATCAATAAAGAAATCAGTACGATATTTTACCGTATTATAGAGGTTGATGAGGTCACTGTTGATATCTGCCAGTACGTAAGAATCATAGCTGGTGTTTAAAAACACGGAACCTGCACCGACAAAGGGCTCGATTAAACAATCACCTTGTGGAAGATGTCTTTTAATATCTTCCACAAGAGGGTACTTACCCCCAGCCCATTTTAAAAAAGCACGTTTTTTCTTCATGTCGTCTTATAATTACAATCGTTTAGAGTAACTACACACATACTCTGTCAGGACAACACAATGCGCCCGGGGGAAAACGTTGTTATTTTTGATCCTGTTTAACTTGTTTCATATTTCTGACCCACGGTTTCTTCGCTTGAATTGCGGCTGGTAAGGTTGCAATTGCATTTTTAGCATCACTCACGGAGCTATAATTACCATAAATTAGGACATACCAAGTTTGTCCATTACGAATGGTTTTGTACACTTTATAGTTAGCAAGTTTATTGTCTTTTGCGAAGGCTTCGAGCGTATCAGAACGGCTTGCACTACTTAATTGTAGTGTATAGCTTCCGGCAGGAGCCGCCATTAAGTTTCCACTTTGGGTATTACTTGCCGTTGTTGACTTAGCGGGTGGCTTTGTTTGAGCTTGTGGCTTAGTTTCAACGGTTTTCGGTGGTGTTCTTTCTGGTGTAACCGGTTTTGTCACCGGCTGCTGCTCTACAGGTTTAACCTGTGGTGGCGTTAGTGGCGTGACATTTTGTGGTTGTGTAGTTGCTGTACCTTGGGTCGGAGTTTGACCTTGGTTAAGGGCATCAACAACATCACCTGGAATTTCAATTCGCTCACCAAGGCCTGTTTGTTGTGGCTGTAGCTCACCTTGTGTTGGCGCTGGGCTAACTTGTGGTCCGTTTATTTCTTGAGCTTGGCCTGGTTGAGTCTGGCTTTGAGAGTTAGTCAAAGAAGATGAGCCAGATAAATCAATATTACGTTCATTTGCACTATCAGTTTGCAATTTTTCGTGCTCAGTCGGTGCTTTTAAGGCTGAGCTAATGGCAATAATTAAGAGTAATAGCACAAGTACACCGACACCAATCATAATGTGTTGGCGAGATAGCGCTATTTTAGGCTTTGTAGGTGTAGATTGGCGTGAGCGCCCTGTTGGTCTATCTGATGAATCAGGTCTTAGATCATTTTGACCCTGATTATCTGGTTTAAATTCGTCCATTTTCCTCTCCCGAATAAAGTTCGCCTGTCGTAGAGATAAAATGTTTTTTATCATTACAACCTGTTAACGATTAAGCAGTGTATTTCTGCTTACTTTCAAAGTAATAGATTCTTTCGCAATCTCATTGCTACTTCAATGAGATTACATCTATATATTTAAGAGTATCGTTTATAGGCGCTAGGCATACCGTATAATTTAACGACTTTAGCATACATCTACCAGTAACATTTTAAAACGCCTGTAAATATTCAAGGTTTTATTTGTTCTGAATGGAATACTATCTATTTTAGCGTTTTTTTAAGGCATGCAGGAAGATATCGCTGTGATAACAGTTTGAGCATCAATATCTGAACGCATCTCTGAATGGCCGATAGTAGTTGGTAAGATTAAATGAAGTTTTCCACCCATGACTTTTTTATCTCTCATCATATGAGGTAAGTAGTCATCAGGCTTCATTTGGGAAGGACCTGTTACAGGAAGTTGAGCTCGCTCTAAAAGCGTAATGACTCTTTGTGTTTGTTCCGAGGTAAAGTTACCGATAAGTTCAGCAGTTTTGGCTGCCATTACCATCCCTGCGGCTACGGCTTCACCGTGTAACCACACGCCATATCCCATGTGAGCTTCAATTGCATGTCCAAAGGTATGACCAAGGTTGAGTAAGGCTCTTAATCCGTTAGTTTCTTTTTCATCGGCAGCGACAACTTGAGCTTTAAGCTCGCAGCAGCGACGAATGCAGTAAGCCATGGCTTTGTCATCTAGCACCATAAGCGCATCGATATTGTCTTCTAGCCAGTTAAAAAAATCGCCATCAAGAATGATGCCATATTTGATAACTTCGGCGAGCCCGGAAGATAATTCTCTTTTAGGTAACGTTTTTAAACAATCCAAGTCAATAATAACCGATGCAGGTTGATAAAATGCACCAATCATATTTTTGCCTAGGGGATGATTAACGGCGGTTTTACCACCAACAGAAGAGTCTACCTGGGATAATAAAGTGGTTGGAACTTGAATAAAGCGCACACCGCGTTGATAACTCGCCGCTGCAAAGCCCGTCAAGTCCCCGATAACCCCCCCACCAAGAGCGATGAGGGTAGTGTCACGGTTGTGGTGGTTTTCAAGTAATGCGGTAAAAACATCATTCATAATAAATAAAGATTTGTACTGTTCACCATCTGGTAGTACAACGGATTCTACCTTAACGCCTGAAGATTTAAGTACTTGTTTTATTTTATCTAAATAGATAGGTGCAAGTGTTTCGTTAGTCACTATCATTGCTCGCTGACCCGCAGTTAACGGCCAAAATGCATCTGTTTGGTTGTACAAACCAGGTGCAATGGTGATTGGATAACTGCGTTCATCCAGAGTAACAGTGACTTTTTCCATCTTGCTTTTACCTTGAATTAATTACTTATGAAATGAACATAATGGTTAGTTAGTTTTTTTCTAACAGTTCAATGATTTGGCTCGCGACAACTTTTGCACTTTGTTCATCAGTATGAATTGTTATATCAGCAATTTCTTCATACATCGGATTGCGTTCAGATGCGAGTTTCTCAAGTACTTCACGTGCAGGCTCATCCACTTGTAAAAGAGGGCGTTTCTTATCACGTTGTGTTCTCGAAAGTTGCTTTTCAATGTTGGTTTCAAGGTAGACAACGACACCACGAGCAGATAAGCGATTGCGAGTTTCTTTTGATTTAACAGAACCACCGCCTGTCGCTAATACAATGCCCTGTTTTTCAGTGAGCTCGTTGATGATCTTTTCTTCGCGATCGCGAAAGCCTTCCTCACCTTCTAGGTCGAATACCCAACCTACATCTGCGCCAGTACGTTTTTCTATCTCATGATCAGAATCGAAAAACTCCATATTAAGCTGTTGAGCCAACTGACGACCAATAGTGCTTTTGCCAGCACCCATCGGTCCAACCAGAAAGATATTGCGTTTCTCTGCCATGTTTTTTGGTATTACTACGATTATTCGTTAATGATCACCCGCCCCGCCAATTGGATCAGCGGCGGGACCTAAACTGAAACCTCATAAGTGATGATGTGAGATCAGATAAGAAAATTATCTCAATACATCCACCTAAATTGCAACTACATAAAGAGGCACTAAGTGAACAAAGTGCCTCAATTTTAGTTACTAGTTTCTATATTCGAACCGTCTACTTTGCCTAACACTTTGTTTAATATAAATTTTAACAGGTTTTTCATCGCATTCAGTACGTGATATTACTGTTAATTCTAGATCAAATTTATTGTGGCTGTTTTATAAGCGGCTGATAGTTTGTTCTTTAATCTACCGATAGTTAGAACACTCAATGGATAACCTTGTATGCTAAAACGGCGTCAGCGTCAAATTTATCCGGTATGTTTATGTCATAAAAAATAATATTTTCTTCAATATTTTGCTTTTTATTCGTTCAACCAATTGAAATCTAGTGTTTAATTTTTCATTTCTAAATATTGACTAGTTTTGGGGTAATAAAAACAACTAAAACTCTTCTATCAATGTGCTCCGCACTATTTGCAAATAAAGCGCCTAAAAATGGAATCCGAGAAATAAAGGGTAAGCCTGTTTCTGTTTTTTCTTGTTTTTGTTGGAAAATTCCCCCAAGTATTAGGGTTTCATTATTTTTAATTGTTACGGAGGTCGAAATTTCTTGTTTGTTTATTGCTAAATGATGATTTTGGCTGGTGGTTAATGCGGTATCTGGTGAGTTATGGCTGATTTTGAGTATCAATTCGACTTTTTCATCTCGAAAAATAGTGGGCGTTACATCCATACCTAGCACTGCATCTTTGAATTGAACATGTGTTTTTTTATCGCTACTAATAACATATGGAATTTCAGTTCCTTGCTGGATATTAGCGGGCTGTTTGTGAGAGGCCATCAAGCGAGGGCTGGCAATAATAGAGAGTAAATTTTCTTTTTCTAATGCATTGAGCTTCAGTTCGAGCAGCCCATCTCCCAGTTTCAATAAGTTGAATGAAAATTGTCCAGGCGCTACATTATAGCGATTAAATCGGCTGTGATGATTATTGGTTGAGTTACCTGCTAGCATTCCCCACTCTAAGCCTAATTCTTGTAGTGCGGTTCTACTGCTGCTAATAATATGAGCTGTAATTTGCACTTGATGTTTAGGCACATCTTTTTGTTTAAGCCACTCCTCGATAATCATCATTCGTGTTTTATTATCTTTTATAATCAAGCTATTGGTCGTTATATCATGACTGACGATAGCATCATTTGATAATAAAGATATCTCAGGTTGAATAAGTTGTTGATAAACTTCTTGTACATCTATCGAGACGAGTTTGAATATTTTCTCTACGATGATGATATCCGGTTTATTTGCTGTTTTAAGGGGTAACGCTAAAACGGGTATTTCATCCATTTCTGAATCTATTTCTAACACTGGAACAAACGGATCTCGCATTTCTTGCGCATTCGCCAAAAAAATAAATAAAAAACAAAATATAACGGTATGAATTGTTTTATTTTTCATGATTACTCTATTTCCTTGATGGATGAATCTTCCTTGATGTGTAAATCATCATTGATAAACACGGTATTTTTAGTTGATGAAATTGAAATAGCTGCGGTTAAATGGCCATTCTTATCTTTTAGATTTATTTCAAAAAACAACCAAGCGTTTGCTGATGGCTCTAAAATCATGGCTTGAATAAAATGATAGATATGAATAAAAGAGCCTTGAATTTCGAGCTGGAAAGCAAGGCTATCAGTATCTGTGGCTTGTCGAGGTTGCAACTTATTTAGTGTCACCTTTGAATTAGCAATAAGGGACTGTAAGCGAGCGATAAACGTTTGTGGTTTTATTTCAAATTCAGAGAGTTGTCTTAATTCACTAATCTGTTGTTCTAGTTGAGAAGAGGTTGCTGATTGGTCAATAAATTGCATCTCTTGCTGGGTATTCGTAACAAGTTCAGTATTATCCTGCCGAAGTGAGATAACTTGTTTTTCCTTATCACTCCAATATTGAAAATAATATCCTGTAAGAGATAGGACAATAAGTAGGCTCACTGGCAATATTTGCTGCCAGAAAGGACGGTACCAAAAAGCATGAGAAGTTTTATTCATAGGCTTCTCTTCGATGTGTTGCACTGAGATGTAAATAATTTAAATTTTTTACCCGAATAAGCTTTTTGAGTTGAATATTATTGAGTAAGTGGCTGTGTTCTAGTTGATCTGGAAATCGACTAATATCTTGGAAATGATAACTTTTGGCTGTTATTTCAAGATGATTGTTGAGTAATTTGACTGAATTTAACCAGCTTTTTGGCGGTGTCATTAAGGGTAATGTTTGGAGTAGAGCAAGTAGGTCATGGTTACTTTGACTGTATTTATTTAGCCTATTTTTTTGTGTGGTGAGCTTATCTATCTGTTTTTGCTTGCCTAATCGTTGTGATTTTAGCTGTTGAATTTGTTGTAATTGTGCTTGTTGATGAAATTGTATCGTTTTTAAGTGTGTGACAACTCTATTTTGGTGGTGAGTTAAATAACAACATAAAATCAGCGCTAATAGACTGAATATGATTGTAATTATGATTAAATTACGTTTCTTATTTTTAATGTTTTCATGTCGCCATGGTAGAAAATTAACCTGATACATATTAGATATCTCCATGGCGTAAGGCTAAACCTGCGGCGATAACAAAGTCACCAAGTAAGTGGGGGAGTTTAATAGGATATTGATGAAAAGCTTGCCGTAAATCCCATTGATTTTGCGCATCTGATTGAGGGTGATCGCTAATGTAATAAATGGGAAGCGTGGGTATGCTTTCTTCGTTACCAAGTAAAGGAATTAACTGAGATAGGGTAGTAATTTCGTTATCTTGGATGTGATTATAATTTGCCGGTTGGCTAAGAGGCCCAGACCATAACCATTCCCCTTGGCGATAATGCACTAGCCAACATTCATCTGGTAGGTTTGCATATTTTGCGACATATCGTAAAGCAATAGGGGCAACATCTATGGCACTTAGGTTGAAGCCGCTTTCTGCTAATAGCTGCTGCCAAAAAGTTACGTCAGACTTACGGGCACCATTGAGATATACATTAGATTCAATGACGCGATAATCTAAAATGAGATCTTCTGCATGCATGGGAAACAGTTTTTCTGCTCGTGTTTGTAAATACCATTCTAGTTCGGGTTGCTGTAAATTCGTTTGAGTGGAAAGCGAGAATTGTTGTTTTAATGTACGTAAAGACGGTAATGCTATAGAAACTGTGCAGTTTTTCGGTAATTTCTGACGCCATTTTTTTAATATTTCGAGTAAAATAATATGTTGTTCGTGTTCAGGTTTTTCATCTAAATTAGTCGAGATATGATGCTGCCAGCATTCACACAGAGACCAGTGTTTGCGGCGTTGCTTTGCAGCAACTAGCTGAATTTTATTTCGATATAGGTCGATCCCAATGCGCCATTTTGGTGTGTACATAGATAATTTCCTTATCATCAACAAATAAATTACATTTTCTATTGCGTTGTATAAGCTTTATACTGTAAATCAGCTGTATCTAAACCCTCCTGTCAGTCGAGCATGGGAATTCTCTGGTGAAGTTCGTAAAATATTTTTTTATTTTTGTTTTCTGTTGCATTTTTTTGGGAAGCGCTTCGATTTATGGCATGTATAAATATGTCGAAGGTGAGCTACCTGATGTTGCAACAATGAAAGACATCCGCTTGCAAATTCCAATGCAAGTATTCAGTGCTGATAATGAACTGATTGCACAATATGGTGAAAAACGCCGTATTCCTTTGCCGCTGAGTGAAATTCCACCACTCATGGTGAAAGCCTTCATAGCAACAGAAGATAGCCGTTTCTATGAGCATCATGGTATTGATCCTATTGGTATTTTTCGCGCAGTAACTGTGATGGCATCATCCGGGCATGCTTCTCAAGGTGCGAGCACCATTACGCAACAGTTAGCGAGAAATTTCTATTTAAGCCCTGAAAAAACGTTAATGCGTAAGGCCAAAGAGGCTTTTCTTGCAATCCGTATCGAACAATTGTTTACCAAAGATGAAATCATGGAGCTTTACTTAAATAAAATCTATTTAGGTAATCGCGCTTATGGTGTTGGTGCAGCTGCTTATGTTTACTTTGGAAAAACAGCCGATGAGTTAACGCTCAGTGAAATGGCAATGATCGCCGGACTACCAAAGGCACCTTCAACATTTAACCCACTTTACTCTTATGAACGTGCTGTTAATCGACGTAATGTTGTACTGTTACGGATGTTAGAAGAGAAATATATTTCTCAAGATCAGTATGAAAAAGCGAGAAGTGAGAAAATTGAGGCATCTTATCATGCCCCAAAGGTTGATTTTTCAGCACCTTACTTGGCCGAAATGGCTCGTCAAACACTGTATGACCAATATGGTGAAGATGCGTATACCGATGGGTATAAAGTCTATACCACGGTTATTCGTAAAGATCAGCTAGCAGCAACCGACGCGGTACGTGCCAATTTAATCGATTACGATATTCGACATGGTTATCGTGGTCCTAGCGAAGTGTTGTGGAAACCAACAGAAGCGGCGTGGCCAACAGATAAAATTGTAGAAACACTTAAAAAATCGCCAGTTTATGGTCCTTTATTGCCTGCGGCGGTGCTATCGGCAACAGAAGGAACTGCAAATGTATTACTGGCTGATGGCTCTGAAATTCAGCTGACAATGCCTGGCGTTCGTTGGGCGCGTAAATTTATTTCAGATACGCAGCAAGGCGCAACTCCTCGAAGTGTTAATTCAGTAGTACAAGCGGGTGAAAAAATTTGGGTACGCCAAGTTAAAGATACTTGGTGGCTAGGGCAGGTTCCTGATGTCAATGGGGCTTTTGTCGCGTTAAATCCCAATAATGGTGCGATTATTGCTCTAGTGGGTGGTTTTGATTTCAATATGAGCGAATTTAACCGGGTGACACAATCACTGCGTCAGGTCGGCTCGAATATCAAACCGTTCCTATACACCGCTGCAATGGATAAAGGCCTTACGCTGTCGTCATTGCTCAATGACGTACCTATCAGCCGCTGGGATGCGGGAGCAGGCTCAGATTGGCGTCCTAAAAACTCGCCTCCACGATACGATGGTCCAATTCGTTTAAGACAAGGTTTAGGTCAATCTAAAAACGTCGTCATGGTACGTGCTATGAGGGCTATGGGTGTCGATTATGCAGCCGATTACTTAACCCGTTTTGGATTCCCTGCTGAAAATATTAACCGTACCGAGGCATTGGCATTAGGTGCTCCATCATTTACCCCAATGCAAATGGTGCGTGGTTATGCCGTTATGGTGAACGGCGGATACCTTGTTGATCCGTTTTATATTTTAAAAATTGAAAATCATAATGATGAAGTGATTTTTGAAGCAAAACCTAAGATTGCTTGCCCTGATTGTACGAATATTCCTGTAATTTATGGTGATACTGAGCGCAGTATTACGTTAAAAGGTGTTGATGATGAATCAACTGAGGAAGTGACACAATCAGGCAGTGGTGTTGCTGCGCAGGAACCGACAATGGAACTTACTACAGCGGCAGAGCAAGGTGCTAGTTCTCAAGATATATATGCGCCTCATGTGATAGGTACACCACTCGCATTTTTGATTAGAGACGCGATGGTGACTAATATCTACGGTGAGCCGGGCTGGTCGGGTACAGGTTGGCGAGCTGCAAGGGATCTTGGTGGTCGACGAGATATTGGTGGTAAAACGGGAACAACTAATAGCTCGAAAGATGCTTGGTTCTCCGGTTATGGCCCTGATGTTGTCGCTTCTGCTTGGATAGGTTTCGATGATAATAAGCGAACATTAGGCCGAACAGCTGCAAGTGGTGGTGAAGCGGGTGCTAAGAGTGCTCAACCTATGTGGGATGATTTCATGAAATCTATCTTAGAGGGTGTTCCTGTTAAAATCATGCAACCACCAAAAGGGGTTATTTCAGTGTCTATTGATAATAGGACCGGTAAATTAGGTTCTTCTCGTAAAGAGTATTTCATTGAAGGGACTGAACCAAAAGAACATGCAGTACAAGAGGTAGGAACAACCATTTCAACGGAAGGTGGGGCAAGCCAAGAGCTGTTTTAAACCTGACACTGCATAGATTTAAATTTACACCCCATTGTTGCATTTAAAGGCATGGGGTGTTTTTTATCAGGTTGTGTTATTTGATATTATTTAAATAACGCTCAACATAGAATAGAGCGCTAATATTTCTGGCTTCATTAAAGTCAGGGTGATCGAGTAATTCCATCATGCGTGCAATTGGCCATTTAACTTGTTGTAGCGGCTCGGGCTCATCGCCTTCGAGTTTTTCTACGTAGAGGTTCTGGGCAATTAAAATATTCATTTTGCTTGAAAAATAAGACGGTGACATGGTGAGGTTAGCCAGTTGAATGATGTTATGCGCACCATAACCGATTTCTTCCTTGAGTTCTCTTTGTGCCGCTTCAAGTGCGACTTCACCTGGGTCTATTACACCTTTAGGGAAACCTAATTCATAGCTTTCAATACCGACTGCGTATTCGCGGATCAGGATTAAATGCTCATCGATAATTGGCACAATCAGAACTGCCTCACGTTTAGCTGGGCGCATTCTTTCGTAGACACGTTTCTCACCATTGCTAAATTCGAGGTCAACTGATTGGATGCTAAATAATTTTGATTTAGCAATATCTTGAACATTTAAGATTTTTGGTTTTTTAAACTCTGTCATAATGATTTCCGAGCAGGATGAGTGAATATCTCTGCGTAAAAGCCAATTTAATTTATAAAGGCGATACTTTTACATCGCTATCAACTATGACCTAAATCAAAAAAAAATGATAGAGATTATCGGGTGGATGAAATGCTGCTAGTATATCTCTCGCCGAAGAACAGCACAGATTGATAAATAATAATATTTATTTACAACATATTGTAAATTAACATAAAAAATAGAAATAGAATAGGAATTGACTTATATAGAGATTGCATAGTGATTGCTATGCTTTTCCAGCTAATATTTGATTGGGGTAAACATGCTTAACCACGTCATTATAACGGCTATAATTATTATTAGCCTAACTATAATGGCTTCCTTCCTGTATTTCAGGCGGGGGCGGCATTCTGGCGTCTATCAGATACCTTCCTTGGCTACACCTTCTTTTCGAAAAATGATAGATGCAGACTACCAAACTATCACCCAATATTTAAATCATTGCGCTTCTACATCTCAACATACACCTCAAACGGTGTGGCAAATTAAAAAAAACGCCACGATTGTCACGCTATGTAATTCGGTCACGCGCTTTAATTTGCGCCAAGAGCAAGGGAGCCCTTGGCGTTATTTTATTGATACGATTGAAGTACAGCTTCCTTCTCAACTCGAACCTTTCTTACAACGACAAAATGTGATGGAGATTGTTGAGACTGACCATCTACCACTCATTGTATCTATGAATAGTCATTCATTAAAAGATTTTAGTAATGAATGGTTGGTTGAGCCTGTTACTGAACCCGCAGCACCGGAAGCGGCAATTCAGGAACGTGAACAGCACAGTATTGAGTTATTACGTATACGCAAAGAAACGCCAGAAGAGCATCGATTACATCATTCTTCTGGTTGGCTAGGTGCAATAGTCATTTGTTTAAGCTTTATTTTGGGTTATTTGACGTTAATTGTGATTCCTCTTTTACAAGGGGTCGGGCTAGTTACTTCAGTTATTTGCTTCGTAATTGGTTTGTTTATTTTATTTCGTTCTAAAATGTTTCCGAGTCAATATGAGGATGTTAAGTGTGTTTATGGGCAACCGAAGCGTTGGGAACTTTTTGGTGAGTTAGATAAAAAATATACTTCAACAGTGTCTATTAGTGGCGTTGATCTTCATTACCCCACGCACTGGGCACCTTATGTAAAACATGAATTTAATCGTGCAACTAATATTGATTTTTATGTGTCTGGCGATGTACTCAAGCATGGGCAATACCTTTCTCTTCATGAAGAGGAGCGCTCTTACCCTTATAAACGATTTAAAAAAAATATTCTCATACTCGTCGGCGCATTATTTGTTTTAGCATTAGTATTTTCTTATCAATCAATTAGTTTACCTGTGAAATTGGGTTTTGCTTGGCTTGAAGGGTCACAAAAAGTCACCGTCACAAATTCAACGGAATTGGAAACGCGTAAACTAAAAGTCGGTGATACTTTGATCGCTAAGGGGATGGGAATGTGCTATCGCCCGCCTAACCTTAATGATGCTAATCAGGCTTTATTTGTCCCTTTTGACTGTTCAGGGGTGTATTGGAATAATGTTAGTCTGGTTAATGAACCTGAATCAGAGATTGTAGACCGTGCTATTGAATTGCTTCATGTGGTAAATAGTCAACTTCATCCAGATAAAGATGCTGGTGGTGTAAACCCAAGATTGCAACGAGATATTATGAAATCTGGTATGAATATTATTTTTGATTTTTCTGAAATAATATTAAAAACCAATGCATTATGTAAAGAGGATACCGCTTGTTCCAAGCTACAGAATGCCTTGACGAACCTAGGTAGTACCGATGATTGGCCGACTCTTGTGAATAAGGCATCAACTGGAAAGTTGAGTGGTGCGCATGTTTTATTGCGGGGAGGAAGCGCTGAGACCTTGGAAAACTTAGTTGAAGCCACCACATATGAATTTATCAAGAAAGAAATAGATAAAGAAGTACGTAAATTAAATAGTCCACCACCAGGTGGTGTGCTACTTATTAGTGACGAAAATAAATCATTAGTAGATTTGATAGCGGGTAATTCACTTAATGACTTGACGCAATTACAGCGTTGGCAAGAGCTTCAACGGTTATCGAGTATTCTGATTAATACGCCGTTTGATGTCGAAGGGATTATTACTCATTTATCGGTTGACGCTAATGGTACATTACATATTGTTTTGCATGAAGAACCCGATTCCGCGGTGCTATCTCAATATGTAAGTAGCTCTCTTTTTGTTCTATTTCTGATGGTTTGCGTGCTAATAAATGGCTCGCTGATCGTTATTCGTGTTTTGAATAACAAAAGGCGTTTACGTAAGATTGTTCAATATTACGATAAATGCTTTGAGGCAGACAATCCTTCCAATCGCAGATAGTCTAATACCCCTACGGTGGTCGCCTCATTACAAACTTATTATTGAGGAAGACATCATGAAACAACCCTCGACTGAACAGATTCGCCTTGATAAATGGCTATGGGCTGCTCGTTTTTATAAAACGCGCTCGATGGCTCGTGAAATGATAGATGGCGGAAAAGTGCATTATAATGGGCAAAGAACTAAACTTGGAAAGATAGTTGAGTTGAATGCCACCGTTAGACTGCGACAAGGTAATGATGAGCGTACGATTGAAATCCTTGAAATCAGTGGTCAACGTAGGGGAGCGCCGGAAGCGCAGCGACTTTATCGTGAAACGGAAATTAGTCTTGAACAACGGGAAAAAGTGGCTCAAGCGCGTAAAATGAACGCATTGACGATGCCACATCCAGAGCGACGACCTGATAAAAAAGAGCGTCGAACTCTGTTAAAATTTAAACAAACAAATTCTCATGAGTCGTCTTAATTTAGACGTTGAGTCATCGAGGACCGCTTAGTCATAGAGCGCTTAGCAATAGAGAGAAATTATGTCTAAACAAGACCAACTCCATCGTTTTTTATTTGAGCAGCACGCTGTTCGTGGCCAAATGATCAGTATTGATGAAACCTTTCATCGTATTTTAGAAAATCATGACTACCCTGAGGCCGTTAAGGGCTTATTGGGTGAACTTCTTGTTGCGACGAGTTTATTAACGGCAACACTGAAATTTGACGGTGATATTACGGTGCAAATTCAAGGTGATGGTCCAGTAAACTTAGTCGTTATTAAGGGTGATAATCTACAGCAAATGCGCGGCGTTGCTCGTGTTGATGGTCCGGTTGTAGCGGGAAGTTCATTAAAACAAATGATCGGTAACGGTCATATGGTGATCACTATCGCACCAAAACAAGGTGAACGTTATCAAGGAATTGTTGCTATTGAAGGCGAGACACTTGAAGAGTGTATTGATGCTTATTTCCTTCAATCAGAGCAGCTACCAACGCGCTTATTTATTCGTGTTGGTGACGTTGACGGAAAAGCAACGGCTGGAGGTATGTTATTGCAAGTATTACCCGCAGCGGATGACACTAGTCGTGATATTTTTGATCATTTGGTGCAATTGACTGCGACAATTAAAGGTCAGGAATTAAGTCAGCTCAATGTTAAAGAGGTTTTACACCGCCTGTATCATGAAGAAGATGTCACATTGTATGACCCACAATCTGTCGAATTTCGTTGTACATGTTCACGGGAACGTTGTGAAAGTACTTTAGCAACTTTATCTAAAGAAGATGTTAACGATATATTGCAAAAAGATGGAAAAATTGATATGGAGTGTGAGTTTTGCGGTTCGCACTATGTATTTACTGAATCCACTATTCAGGGGTTGAATAATGAACTAAATCAGCAACTTCACTGATACGATTTAGCAACTTAATTATGTGATGAGGGTGCAATTCTGCACCTTTTTTTTGTAATTTTAAAGCATTATAACGTGCTCTAAGTCTCATTATGGATTAAAAAATATTATACATTTTCAATTCTTTGATAACTATCGCTGTTAATTAGTCGTAAAGAATTATGATCATCTGCAGAATAGTTATGTTTATCGGGAGCAATAAAATGAGCGTTAAAAGTATTACTCTAAAAGAACTTGAAAAGTACGGGATCCATGATGTAGCAGAAATCGTTTATAACCCAAGTTATGAGCTGTTATTCAAGGAAGAAACTAAGCCAGAACTTGAAGGTTATGAGCGTGGAACAGTAACGACACTCGGTGCGGTTGCTGTTGATACAGGTATTTTTACCGGTCGTTCTCCAAAAGATAAGTATATCGTGCGTGATGATGTCACACGTAATACGGTCTGGTGGGCTGACCAAGGTAAAGGTAAGAATGATAATAAACCGATGACTCAAGCAGTTTGGACTGATTTAAAACAATTAGTTACTAAGCAATTGTCAGGCAAACGTTTATTTATTATTGATGCTTTTTGTGGCGCGAATGCTGATACTCGCTTGAAAGTTCGCTTTATTACTGAAGTCGCTTGGCAGGCACATTTTGTCAAAAACATGTTTATCCGCCCATCAGACGAGGAATTAGTAGGTTTTGAGCCTGATTTCATCGTAATGAACGGAGCAAAATGCACGAATCCTAACTGGAAAGAACAAGGTCTTAATTCAGAAAACTTTGTTGCTTTCAACCTGACAGAGCGTATGCAGCTGATCGGCGGTTCTTGGTACGGCGGCGAAATGAAAAAAGGGATGTTCTCAATAATGAACTACCTTCTACCGCTAAAAGGCATTGCATCCATGCACTGTTCAGCTAACGTTGGCGAAAAAGGCGATGTTGCTATTTTCTTCGGCTTATCTGGCACAGGTAAAACCACACTGTCTACTGATCCAAAACGTAAGTTAATTGGTGATGATGAGCACGGTTGGGATGATGATGGTGTATTCAACTTTGAAGGTGGTTGCTACGCAAAAACAATCAATCTGTCGAAAGAAGCTGAGCCGGATATTTATGGTGCAATTAAACGCGATGCATTACTTGAAAACGTAATGGTGCTAGCGGATGGTTCAGTTGATTTTAATGATGGTTCAAAAACAGAAAATACGCGTGTTTCTTACCCTATCTACCACATTGAAAATATCGTTAAGCCTATCTCTAAAGCAGGTCATGCAACAAAAGTTATCTTCTTAACAGCGGATGCATTTGGTGTATTACCACCGGTTTCTCGTCTAACCGCAGAACAAACACAGTATCACTTCTTGTCTGGTTTTACGGCTAAGTTAGCGGGTACAGAGCGCGGTGTTACTGAACCTACGCCAACGTTCTCTGCTTGTTTCGGCGCTGCATTTTTATCACTGCACCCAACACAATACGCTGAAGTATTAGTTAAACGTATGGAAGCTGCGGGTGCGAAAGCGTACTTAGTGAATACAGGTTGGAATGGTACGGGTAAACGTATTTCAATTAAAGATACACGTGCAATCATTGATGCGATTTTAAGTGGTGATATTGAAAAAGCGGAAATGAAAAAACTGCCTGTGTTTGATCTTGATATCCCAACAGCGTTACCGGGAGTGGATACCAATATCCTTGACCCTCGTAATACTTATGCAAATAAATCTGAGTGGGATGAAAAAGCGAAAGATTTAGCAGATCGTTTTGTGAAGAACTTTGATAAATACACTGATACCCCAGCTGGGGCTGCATTAGAGAAAGTAGGTCCTAAGCAGTAAGTTATTAGTTGATATTTTATTTAATGATGAAGGCTCTACGACGTAGAGCCTTTTTTGTCGATAATAAGGGTCACCACAACCTTCTGAGCAGCTTTGAGGGGGTTCCTGCATAAATACCTTTCTGAGTAATTGGTTTGATGACAATGCTTCCTGTGCCAATTATCACGCTTTGGTAAATAAAAGCCCTGCATGAGAAACACACAGGGCGAATAAATTAAAACATGTCTTTAGTCAGCAGAAGGCAAATCAAATAACAAAATTTCGCTGTCTTCATCTGCTTTAATCACTAAGTGATTTTCTTGCCAAATAGCTAAACCATCACTGGTTGTGGCTTTTTGTCCGTTGATTTCAACAGTGCCTTTGACGACTTGTATCCACATGACTCGCTTATCTGCAATATCATGAGATTGTTCTTCATTTGCACTGAGCGCCCAACGCCATAACTGCATGTCTTGATGAACTTTTAATGAACCTTCCCGTGCATCAGGGGAGAGAACCAGTTGCTTACCATCATGAGAATCAAAGCGTTTTTGTTCATAGCGTGGCTGAATATCGGTTTCTTCAGGCACAATCCATATTTGATATAAATGAAGTTCATTTTTATCATCAGGATTATATTCAGAGTGACGAATTCCGGTACCTGCGCTCATAATTTGGAATTCACCCGCTGGAATTTGTTCCATATTACCCATGCTATCTTTATGTTCTACTGCGCCACTAAGCACATAGGTTAATATTTCCATATCTTTATGAGGATGAGTACCAAACCCTTGCCCAGCAGCAATAAAGTCTTCATTAATGACTCTCAGTGCTGAGAATCCCATAAATTGCTCATCATAATAATTAGCAAAGGAAAAAGTATGCCAGCTATCAAGCCAACCATGGTTGGCGTGGCCGCGTTCGTTTGCTTTGCGTAAATAGATCATCGTGTCATCTCCTAAAAGCGGCTATCGAGTCGAGTGTAGATAAACTCGCTCTAAATGTATTGATGATAGTTTAACCAAATAGAATAAAGAGAGAAGTAGTTGGCATTCACAATAGGATCCAAAAAATTTGAATAAGATTGAGTTGATAGGGGAATAGATAAAAAAATAGCCAGCGCAAGGCTGGCTAAAGTAAACACTGGAAGCAATGTGAGCAATGTCGTACTTTCAAGAATACGGTGACTAAGTTGACCATATCGAGTAAGTAATGATAATGATAATAGTTATCAGTATCGTTTGTAAAGCATTATTTTTAATCAAAATGATATAAGGTATAATTTAAAATGCAATTATATGATTTATATGATTTATATGAGATTAAAAATTACCCATTATTTTTCAATGGATTAACTTATATTGTGTTCTACGAAATGTGTGGTTATTTGGGGTTGCTCGGTAAGCTTTCTGCGCAAGCCGCTGCTGAACTCCAAGCCCATTGGAAGTTATAACCTCCCAACCAACCCGTTACATCCATGACTTCACCAATAAAATATAATCCCGTAACCTTGAGTGATTCCATTGTTTTAGACGAAATTTCACCGGTATCAACACCTCCCAGAGTAACTTCAGCGGTGCGATAACCTTCAGTACCGTTGGGTTGTACTTGCCAATCATGTAGGGTGTTATGTAATGCGTCTATTTGTGCATGTGTCAGCTGCTTGAGCGGGCAGTCAGGGATTTGTCCACGTTCTTGTAATACTTCTATCAATCGTTTTGGTAATAGTTGAGATAGCGTATTTTTAAGCGATTGATTAGGATGTAGCTGTTTTTCATTTGTTAAGTAGCTGTCAACAGCGGTGTCCGGCAGTAAGTTAATACTTACATACTCTCCCGGTTCCCAATAGTTAGATATCTGTAAAATAGCAGGGCCTGATAATCCACGATGGGTAAATAAGATATTTTCTTTGAATAATGTCCCGTTGGCGGAGGTGACGGTCGCGGCGACGGAGATCCCCGAAAGCACCTGTAAAGCCTCAAGCAAAGGCTTATGGAGTGTAAAAGGAACTAATGCAGCGCGAGTGGGTTTGATAGTGTGACCAAATTGTTCTGCAAGACGATAGCCAAAAGGGGTAGCCCCTAAAGCAGGCATGGATAAACCGCCAGTAGCAACAATAAGTGAGCGCGCACTTACCTGCGAACCATTAACAGTTACGATAAATTCATCATCTATTTTTTCAACTTGTGTAATTTCGCTGCGCAGTTTGATCGATATGTGAGGAGAGTCGCATTCACTTTGCAGCATATCGACGATATCTTGTGCGCTATTGTCGCAAAATAGTTGCCCGAGGGTTTTTTCATGGTAAGGGATTTTATATTTACTGACTAATTCAATAAAATCCCATTGTGTATAGCGAGCAAGTGCTGACTTACAAAAATGTGGATTCGCTGATAAGTAGTTACTGTGCTCGGCATACAGGTTGGTGAAATTACAGCGGCCACCACCAGACATAAGAATTTTTCGGCCAAGTTTTTTTCCGTTATCGAGTACTAACGTGTTTAAACCACGTTTTCCTGCCAATGAAGCGCAAAACAGGCCTGCGGCACCTGCACCTAAAATAATAACGTCTATTTTTTTCACAATAAAAATTCTCTATATATGTCTGATTTTAAGCGTAATTACCATTATGGATTGGTGTATTTTACGTCATATCATAGAGGTTGTATTGTAAAGCTTCGATGAAGAACTAATGAAAAGTGCACAAGACGTATTATAATTAGGGAAATTCGGCAAAAAAGATGAAATAACTTTTATTTTCTGGGATTTTTACCGTAAAAGTTTCAATAAATCAGAATAAGTTTGTTTTATTCAATTGGTTGATATTTATGGAGTAATTGCTATGAGGTACTTTTTTGATGGGTAGTTATATCAAAAAAAGGTTAGATTTTGCTTCCACCGCTAGCGTTTGTCACTGATAATGCGCCGCGTTCATGTCCAACATATAATGGCTTAACGTCTATGCTACATCTTTTTACAGGTTTAGAATTTCATACAGGTCTATTATTAGTTCTGGCACTGCTATTTGTGCTGGTCTATGAGGCTATAAATGGCTTCCATGACACCGCAAATGCGGTAGCGACGGTTATTTATACCCGAGCAATGCGAGCTCAGTTCGCTGTCGTCATGGCAGGGGTTTTTAACTTTTTCGGCGTCTTGCTGGGAGGGTTGAGCGTTGCATACGCGATTGTTCACCTCTTACCGACGGACCTATTGCTTAATGTGAGTTCTGCTCACGGCCTTGCGATGGTTTTTTCATTGCTATTGGCTGCAATTATTTGGAACCTTGGAACCTGGTATTTAGGTATTCCTGCATCAAGTTCTCATACACTGATTGGGGCCATTATTGGGGTTGGTTTAACCAACGCAATAGTCACAGACTCTTCAGTGGTTGATGCGCTGAATATACCGAAAATGATCAGTATTTTCATCTCGTTAATTCTTTCTCCCGCTATCGGCTTTATGGTTGCAGGGTTGATGATTTTTATACTACGCCGTTATTGGAGTGGCACTAAAAAACGTCGCCGTATGCACTTAACGCCTGCTGAGCGCGAGAAAAAAGATGGTAAGCGTAAACCGCCATTTTGGACTCGAACCGCATTGATTCTTTCCGCCGTCGGCGTAAGTTTCTCTCATGGTGCGAACGATGGACAAAAAGGCATTGGTCTTATCATGCTTGTGTTAATTGGTGTTGCGCCAGCTGGTTTCGTTGTCAACATGAATTCTAACGGTTATGACATCGCGAGAACGCATGATGCTGTTGTTCATTTACAACAATACTACGAAACACATAAACCCGCGTTAAACCACGCAATAGAAAACGCCCCAACGGCTATCGAAAGTGTCGATGAAATTAGTGGTGAGTTCCATTGTGATAGTACACGTACTGTTGCCATCTTGAATCAAGCTCAAACAATGCTCAACGGCATTCAGAGCTACGATGAGCTCTCTCCTGATCAGCGTAACCATGCACGTCGCTTATTAATGTGTATCTCTGATACAGCAAGCGCAGTCGCTAAATTACCAGAGACCAGTTCTAAAGATGCAAGTTTGTTGAAAAAACTCAGTAATGACCTGCTGTATACTGTCGAGTATGCACCACTTTGGATTATTATTGCGGTGGCTTTAGCACTCTCTATCGGTACTATGTTTGGTTGGCAGCGTGTTGCCGTTACTATCGGTGAAAAAATCGGTAAGAAAGGCATGACCTACGCACAAGGTGTTTCTGCGCAGGTAACCGCAGCGGTTTCCATTGGTGTTGCGAGTTATACTGGTATGCCAGTGTCAACGACACAAGTATTATCTTCTGCGGTTGCAGGTACCATGGTTGTCGATGGTGGTGGTGTACAGACCAAGACAATTAAGAGCATTGCTCTGGCATGGTTATTGACTTTACCAGTATCAATCGTGTTGTCAGGTGGATTATATTGGTTATCACTGCTGTTTATTTAACAGCAATTAACTTGTTTTTCAGCGCAAGCTAAAAACGTCAATGAGTTACATGAACATGATGAAATAGTGATGATCTGAGAAGGTCATCACTATTTTTTTTGGTTAAATATTGAGTCAGTGAAATAGCTCATCATATTATTGATTCAATCAAAAAATGAATAGTTACTCATACGGTTTTTTATCCTCAATTAATAGTTATCCAGTAATAAATAAAGACACTAAGCTGACAACAACGAGAATACTCAATCGACTGATTAGCAAAAATTGTTTGCGAATTCGTTCACAACGAAGGATAACTTCAGGCTCATAATGTTCAAGATACTGTTTGTTATTAATATAGCGAACAAGCCTAAGTTGTTTATTTAATTGACCGTGAGTGGTAAAAAAGCCATTACCATCGACAGATAGATAGAGCAGAGGATCGGACTCTCTTAAAATAGATAATAAAGCTCTAATCGAAGAAAAATAGCGCATCATATTGATGATGCAAAGAATACACAAAGCCCAAAACAAGACAATCATACTGAACATAATCCTCTCCTTAGAACTTAGCTTTTCGCAGTTGTAACAAAGGAAAACCAGTAAAAACATTGAACTTATAGGGTACAAATTTATTGTAGGACAAAAATCTGTATAAAAAAAGTGCAATGCTATCAAATTTGTGATTAGTATTTGTTTATATTGATGAAACTCAGAGTATCTGTTCCTTGTTGTATTAACTAATGTATTGCATCATTATTTGTCTTAATGCGATATTTTAAGCTAATGAAGTTATGTGGAAAACTGTCACTATGCGCTTATTTTTATAAGTAGAGTTTTTGTTTTTATATCGATTTCTTTTGGCGGCAAATTTTGGGGGGCAGACTTCGATTTTTGATTCAATTGGCTTAATTTGATTGTTTTTTACAGATGAAAGTAGTCCGCAAAGCGTAAAGTACTTTAGGGATAATTCGCATTATTTCGGGTAATATATTAATATTGAATGAATGATGTTACTGTTTTATAAAATGTTATATGAATTCATGATTTCAAGGTTAATCTGCTTAGATGTGATCTAAACGACACTTACTTATCTCAATTAGCAGGTATAGTATTCATTAGATATTGATAAATTTTCATCAATTATCAGATAATCAGCATTTGGAAGGAGTTTACTTATGGCTTACAAACATATTCTCGTTGCGGTAGATTTATCACCTGAAAGTAAAGTATTGCTGGATAAAGCTGTTTCTATGGCAAAACCGTACGGTGCCAAAGTCTCCATGATCCATGTTGATGTAAATTACTCAGATCTTTACACTGGACTTATCGATGTAAATCTTGGTGATATGCAACAACGTATCACTGATGAAACACGTAATTCACTGAAAGATCTTTCTGCTGGTGCCGGTTATGAAATTCAAGAAACACTCAGTGGTAGTGGTGATTTAGGCCAAGTTTTAGTTGATGCGATTAAAAAATACAACATGGATTTAGTTGTCTGTGGTCATCATCAAGACTTTTGGAGTAAGTTAATGTCTTCTGCTCGTCAGCTAATCAATACTGTCCATGTGGATATGTTGATTGTGCCATTGAATGACGAAGAAGAATAGGCTACTCGCTATTTTTGAAAAATTATTCACTAAAAACGCCTGCTTATGCAGGCGTTTTTTTTGTATCAAAATATGTAATTTAAGGTGGTTCTTGGCAGGTCAAGGTTTTTTTTTACTTAATTAAGAAAAAAAAAGCTTGAATTAAGAATACAAACTAGTGATATATTCAATAGGCAAACGCAAATCAACCTCACATTTCCAAAAAATAATGAAATGAAATGGTGAGGCACATCACAACAATAAATGTTAAAAAGGAAGACCTAGATGACACAATCACTATCTTCGTTCTTGGAATCTGTCCAAAAAAGAGATCCTTCACAACCTGAGTTTCTTCAAGCAGTACGTGAAGTGTTCACTTCTCTTTGGCCATTCTTAGAGCAAAATGCAAAATACCGTGATCAAGCTCTACTTGAGCGCTTTGTTGAGCCAGAAAGAGTTATTCAATTTCGAGTTTGTTGGGTTGACGATCAAGGTAAAGTACAAGTTAACCGTGCATGGCGAGTTCAGTTCAGTTCTGCAATTGGTCCATTCAAAGGTGGTATGCGTTTCCATCCATCAGTTAATTTATCAATCCTGAAATTCCTAGGTTTTGAACAAACACTGAAAAATGCACTGACAACCTTGCCTATGGGTGGCGGTAAAGGTGGTTCTGACTTTGATCCTAAAGGAAAAAGTCATGGTGAAGTAATGCGTTTTTGCCAAGCACTGATGACTGAGCTTTATCGTCACATTGGTTCAAATACAGACGTACCGGCGGGTGATATCGGTGTAGGTGGTCGTGAAGTTGGCTTCATGACTGGGATGATGAAAAAACTGTCGAACGACACTTCTTGTGTATTCACAGGTAAAGGTCTTTCTTTCGGTGGTAGCTTAATTCGTCCAGAGGCAACCGGTTACGGCTTAGTTTATTTCGTTGATGCAATGCTAAAACGCCATGGCCTAGGTTTTGACGGTATGCGTGTAGCAGTTTCAGGTTCAGGCAACGTAGCGCAGTACACCATTGAAAAATGTATGGAATTGGGCGCTAAAGTCGTAACTGCTTCTGACTCAAACGGTACTGTGGTTGATGAAGCTGGTTTCACACCTGAAAAACTTGCTCGCTTAGAAGAAATCAAAAATAGCTATGGCCGTATTGAAGAATATGCCAAAGAATTTGGTCTAACTTACTTAGCTGGCAAACAACCATGGTGTGTTCCTGTTGATATCGCGCTGCCATGTGCAACACAAAATGAGCTAGACACTGATGCGGCTGAACTGCTGATTAAAAATGGTGTTAAAGCAGTTGGTGAAGGTGCAAACATGCCAACAACCATCCCAGCAACAGAGCTATTCCTTGAAGCAGGTGTTTTATTTGCGCCAGGTAAAGCTGCTAACGCAGGTGGTGTTGCAACATCTGGGCTTGAAATGGCTCAGAATGCAGCACGCTTAAGCTGGCCTGCTGAGAAAGTTGATGCTCGCCTAAATTACATTATGTTGGATATTCATCAGCATTGTGTTGAGTTTGGCGGTGAAGGGAAACAAACCAACTATGTTCAAGGTGCTAACATCGCGGGCTTTGTGAAAGTCGCTGATGCAATGCTTGCGCAGGGTGTTTTGTAATTCTCTGACCAAAACGTACGCGAAAGGGCGGAATGTATAATACTGATAATTCACCTGTACAATACGCCCTTCGCCGTTACGTTTAAATTGAAGTTTATGTTTTAATGCAGGGATAAATATCAAATCGATGGTTTTTAGTGGTTATCGCAGAGGGCGCTTTTTTTCCGGCTAAAGGTTCTGCATAATCTGGACGTTTCACCACCACTCTCCGTTTTGCCAATGCAATTGCAGGTTCTAATAAAGAATCCGCATCATCATCAGACCCTACCAATGATTGAAACACTCGCATCTCTTTCTTAACTAATGCACTTTTTTGTTTGTGTGGGTACATAGGATCGAGATAAATAACATCAGGTGCATGAGTAATTTCACTTAGCGCAGTAATGCTCGATGCGTGGATCAGGGACATGCGTTCTTGAAGCCAGCGCCCAATTTCTGCATCTTGGTAGCCTCGTTGTAAGCCATCATCTAATAATGCAGCGACAACAGGATGACGCTCTAGCATACGAACACGACAACCTAAAGCCGCAAGAACAAAAGCATCACGACCGAGCCCTGCTGTCGCATCAATCACATCAGGTAAGTAATCTTTTTTAAATCCGACTGCCTTGGCTACTGCTTCACCTCGACCGCCACCAAATTTACGTCTATGAGCCATAGCGCCCGATACAAAATCAACAAAAATCCCACCGAGTTTCGGTTCATCGATTTTACGTAGTTGTAAATTCTCAGGGGTGAGTACTAACGCCATAACGGCATCAGGGGTATGAATTAGCTGCCATTTTTCAGCAAGTTGAGAGAGGGTGCCTGCATCGGCACCTTCTTCACAGATCAATTGAATCTTAACGTTCTCAGCCATGAATACCGTAGCTCTTCAACATTGCATCTAATTCAGGTTTGCGACCACGGAAGCGTTCGAACAAGGCCATTGGTTCTTCAGAACCGCCACGGCTCAAGATATTATCAAGGAAGGATTGACCAGTTTGACGGTTAAAAATGCCTTCTTCAGTAAAGCGTGAGTAGGCATCCGCCGCCAGTACATCAGCCCATAGGTAGCTGTAGTAACCAGCTGCATAGCCGCCAGCAAAAATATGGCTAAATGCATGCGGGAAACGGCTCCACTCCGGTGATGGAACAACAGCGACTTTTTCTTTAATTCTTTGCAAAGTTGGCATGACTTGCGCCCCTTTTGCTGGGTCATATTCTGCGTGTAAAGTAAAATCAAACAAGCCGAATTCAAGCTGACGTAAGACAAACATGGCGGATTGATAATTTTTAGCCGCTAACATGCTATTTAGCATTTCAGTTGGTAATGGTTCACCTGTTTCATAGTGACCTGAAATAAACTCAAGAGCTTCAGGTTCCCAACACCAGTTTTCCATAAATTGACTTGGTAATTCAACGGCATCCCATGGAACACCATTGATGCCGGCAACATCAGCGACATCGATTTGTGTCAGCATATGGTGTAAACCATGGCCAAACTCATGGAACAATGTAATGACTTCATCGTGCGTAAATAATGCAGGCTTGTCACCAAGAGGTTGATTAAAGTTACAGGTGAGATAAGCGACAGGGTTTTGCAGTGAACCGTTGCTGCGAACCATACGGCCAAGACAGTCGTCCATCCAAGCCCCACCGCGTTTATTCTCGCGAGCGTATAGGTCAAGGTAGAAACTGCCGCGTAGGGTGCTAGTATCGTCATACAGCTCAAAGAAACGTACATCTTTATGCCATGTCTCGACATCAAGACGTTCTTTCGCGGTTAGACCATAAATACGGTGAACAACTTCAAATAGGCCTTCAATAACACGCTGCTCTGGGAAATAAGGGCGTAGTTGTTCATCACTCAACGAAAATTTATGTTGTTTCTGTTTTTCGCTGTAATAGGCAAGATCCCAAGATGCAAGGGTATCTACGCCAAAATGTTCTTTTGCAAAGGCAGTCAGTTCAGCAAGCTCATTTTCACCTTGTGGGTGAGCGCGTTTTGCTAGGCCGTTGAGAAAGCTCAGCACTTGCTCAGGGGATTCTGCCATTTTGGTGGCGAGAGATTTATCCGCATAGTTTTTAAAGCCGAGTAATTGCGCTAATTCATGACGTAAAGCCATTAGCTCTTCAATTAATTCACTGTTATCCCACTTGCCTGCATTTGGCCCTTGATCAGAGGCGCGAGTGCTATAAGCATGGCTCATTTCGCGACGTAGTTCAGCGTTATCTGCATAAGTCATTACTGGTAAGTAGCTTGGCATATCTAGGGTCAGTAAGTAGCCTTCTTCACCTTTAGACTCTGCCATTGCTTTTGCCGCAGCGATAGCGCTTTCTGGCATACCTGCGAGTTCACTTTCATCTTTGATGAGTTTGCTCCAGCCCATCGTCGCATCAAGCACATTATTGCTATATTTTGAGGCGATTTCAGATAGGCGAGCAGATATTTCACCGTAGCGTTTTTGCTTTTCAACAGGTAATCCAATACCGGATAATTCGAAATCACGTAATGTATTTTCGATGGATTTACGCTGTGCTGCGGTTAATGAATTAAATTCAGCATTATCTTTTAGGGATTTATACGCTTGATAGAGTGGTTCATTTTGCCCCATCCAAGTACTGAATTCAGACAGTAGTGGCAGACATTTTTCATATTCTTCACGCAATTCAGGGCTATTTTTAACTGAATGTAAATGGCTAACAGGTGACCAAACACGTGAGAGTTTATCACTCGCTTCTTCTAATGGCTGGCAAAGGTTATCCCATGTGTATTGGTTAGTCGCCGAAAGTAGGTTTTCGACAGTTTGACGATATTCAGCCAAAACCTGCTGTACAGCGGGAAAAACATGAGCAGGTTCAATAGTAGAAAAGCGCGGTAGTGCGGAATCGGTTAATAATGAATTTGTCATAAAAACATCCTGTGATTGCAGGCTTGTGCTCGTAGGCCAAGGCTTACTGTGTTGACAATAAAAGTAAAAACGGCGAGCTCTGTATCAATAAAATCAGCACACCATTATGAATATAAAGAATGATATGGGGGCGAAAATGTAAACCTCAATATCAAGATAACGCTTTTTCGTCTTAGTATTTATCAATAAATGGGATCTATTCTTAGCTTTTATCAAGAAACGTTATAGTTATAATTACAATGCTTTGGAAAACATTGAATACAGTCTATAATCAAAGTCCTTCAAGATAAGGAAGATCGTCGTCTCCGGTGAGGCGGCTGGATTTCAAATCCAGTTGGGGCTGCCAGCAGTCCCGGGCAGGTTCGACTCCTGTGATCTTCCGCCAAACGCGGTTTCTGAATTTCTCCCAAAAGCAATATTTTCTTTGTAAATCAATAAGATTAATCACCTCACAGTCTGTCTGGTTCTCCCCTTGTTTACTGGTTTATACCCTTGTTTGGGGGCATAATTTTTCCCTATTTTTTGAATGCTCCCACAATGAAGCTTTACGCCTGCCAGGTAGCGGCCTCAAGGTCGATGGTAACCCCTTATAAAATGACCGATGGAGGGGGGTTATACCTCGAGGTTAACAGCAACGGATCGAAGGCTTGGAGAATGAAGTATCGTTTTGCAGGCAAAGAAAAAATGCTTTCCATAGGTGTTGATTAAATTGAATAAGGCACCGTAGGTGATGACCGAAAAGATGCACGAACATTTTTCTGGCAGAGAATACATTTAGTCGCATAAATAAGTGATAGTTTCATTTAAGTATTGTAAGTTTGGCTTAAGTGTAAAATAATCTATCCTCAGCTATGAAGGAGGATAGATTATGGCAATGGGGTATTTTTTACGGGTTGGTGATAGAACCACTTGTGGAGGACAAATATTAACAGGAGACAATACCATGCAATGGTATGGTGTTGCTGGTGCTCGTGAAGGCGATATGGTCAGTTGTGGCAAACATTCGGGAGCGTATCGAATTCTCGGAGGTGTAAATAGTGTGTGGCTTGAAGATAGGAAACACGCAGGAACACTTGAAAGCTTTAGCTCCTGCCCTTGCCATGCGCGATTTATTAATTCAATTCAGGACTGTTATAGCAATGAAAGCGGGTCAGCCTCCCCAGAAACAGTTTCAGTTATCCCTCCAGCTATAACGAATAAAATTTGTATTAGTTGTTTAATGAAAGCCGCCGGATCAGGGCAAATGCTTGTCGTTCGAGAAGGATAATGATAAATGCATAATCAGCATCCTATTTTTAACTATTTTGAACGCTATCCTGATGCAAAGCATTACTGTTTAATCTGTGGTCTGCAATATGAACGTTACTTTGACGAAGAGCTTCAAGATAAACTTGGGTCAGCAAGTCCTTTATTTAGACAGGCATCAGATGCTGAAATAGCATGGGCGGGTCCGTGGTTGATCGATGTGACCAAACGGTATGATTTGTTGGCAGATTTAATGCAATTGGAAACTGAATCGCCAGCGTTGTCGTGGATAGTCAGTGCTTCATCGATTGATAAATTAGCTATTTACTTCTCTGAACGACTTAATGTGAGTTTACCCGATGGTAAAACAGCCTTATTTCGGTTTTATGATCCTCGTGTGACGCACAATATGCCTCAAGTCCTCACATCCGAACAATACCATGAAATAACGACCCCACTCACTGCGTGGTATTACCGCTTTGAGGGACGCTTTTATGCATTACAAGGAGGGGGCTTAAATGCAGTTTAGTGAAGAACAATTAAACAAAATTCAAAATATTGAACAGAATGATTACGTGACTCAAGTGAGTACTGATTTTTATCAACACCATTTGGATAAACTACAGAACCTCGAAACATTGAATAAACGTTTAGAATCCGCATTTCAGTATGTTCTTTCCCTCGGTTTTACTCAAGAACCGTTAATTCGGTCATTTTTATTTTATGAGGCTTGCTGCCCTGACTTTTATTTAAAGCCAGAAATTAGAAATATGCTTGAGGAAAAAAATCGTGTGCCAGAGCAGCAGTATCAAGATTTTTTACGGATAGCCATGAAATTGATTGAATGGAGAACCTAATATGCCAATTCCATTAATACTTGCAGGTGCAGGGTTAATGACACTGGGCGGACTAGCTGCAGTGACACAAGAAGCCTCAAAAATTGGTTTTCCCTCCTCGTCGGGTAATGGAGATGATGAATGGGGAGATAACACGAGTTACGATGGCAAAATTCGTGAATATGAAAGTATTGCGATTGGCGGTGAGTTTGATGATGAAGATGTTGGTAATAAAGGAGGAAGTAATCAAGGTGCAGCAGTAGGCGCTGTGGCAGGTTCATCGGCAGGTGTAGCCGCAATTGAAGCAAGTAAAGGGTGCCAAGATTGCCCTGCAATACCTTATATTATCCCCCATAAAAATTATATAACCAATACGCGTTCACCAAAAGCTTATGAGTATCAGGCGAGGATATGTAATACGGTAATAGTGACGGCTGACTCTCCAGAAGGACAACTTAAATATATTGAAGAATGGAAATGCACTATTCCAGTACCAACGAGAACAAAAAATCCTTTAGTGGAGTTTGACGGCTGGGTGCCCAGTGAATGTAACTTTATTGAAACTAAAGATAATTATGATTTTTTCTTTGATAGCCAAGGCGAACCAAATTTTTTTATGGGTGAGCATAATAAAATCCTTAAGCAAGCCGGGGAACAAAATTGGTTATGTTTTAGCCAGTTTAAAAAAAGATCATTTATTGATTGGCATTTTTCACATAAAAAAATGTTTGAGCTTTGTGACGAATTATTAGAACCATTACCACAAGTACGAACACACTTTTCACCATAGTTTTGAGGTAGTTATGGATTTATCAATTAAATTAGATATCGAGCTACATGAAGAAATGTCAATCCCCCTATTAATTGATATTTTTAGTCATATGATTTTAACATGTGAGTCGATTACTCATGAAAATGAAGACGCATGGTATTTAACAGGCGATACTCTAGAAGAAGCATTACAAAAGAAAGCCTTTAATCAAAATACACCGACCAATTTATTAAAGGATATTCCTTTTTTTGATTGGATGGAGTCAATATGGGCTAATAAAAATAAAGCATTAGATATAAAATATACCAGTTGTGGGCTAATATATAATCTAGAATTTAAGCTGCGTAATATTAATGTACCTAGCCAAGTAGCTATAGTTAATGCACTAAATTGTTATTTTGATGCATATAGAATAATTTGCATACGAATTGATACGAATAAATATAGATATAATAAAAAAAATGTTTTTCCAGATAGACTCCCTGTTGGTTGGATGCTTTATTTAAACAAAAAAATCACGCAAGAACAATTACCAATGGCGGCCGAACTTGTTGATATTGAAAATGAAAAAAATAACGGCACGTTGATCATCAGTACCGACCATGTGTTTGATGGTTCAGATAAAGCAGATATCAAAAAAGCCAATGAGATAGAGATTCAGCTAACAGCATTAGGGTTATTGCCGTTGATACGAGAAATATATAGTTAATATTGTTAAGAGGAAAGTAGTGAGTATGCAGGTAGATTATATGATTTTTTGAAACGTATAATCTACTGTGTATTATGATGGCTTATGCTTGTTAGATATGAGTTAGTTAAAAATATTGTTTGTGTATAATCGCTATACCTACAACCCACTCATCAACCTCTTAATTAGATTATTAATTTAGGTATGATTTTTGCTTTGGGGGTGCATTTGGGGGTTAATTATTTATCTATATTAATAATTTCTTTTTAAATCATATTGTTTATATCTATATGCGACTCCTGTGATCTCCGCCAAACTTGGTTTCTGAATTTCTCCAAAAAGCAATATTTTCTTTGTAAATCAATATGATTAATCATCTCACAGTCTGTCTGATTCTCCCCTTGTTTACTGGTTTATACCCTTGTTTGGGGGCATAATTTTTCCCTATTTTTTGGATGCCCCCACAATGAAGCGTTACGCCTGCCTGGTAGCGGCCTCAAGGCCAATGGTGACCCCTTATAAAATGACCGATGGAGGGCGAGGTTAACACCAATGGGTCGAAGGCTTGGAGAATGAAGTATCGTTTTGCAAGCAAAGAAAAAATGCTTTCCATAGGTGTTGATTAAATTGAATAAGGCACCGTAGGTGATGACAGAAAAGATGCACGAATATTTTTCTGGCGGAGAGGGAATATAGAAATAGTAGCACATTGTTTTTGCATAAAATAATGTGCTTACTATCGGCTTTCTGATGAACTTATTTTTTTATAAAACATGATATATTGTTGTTCATAGTTTATTCATAACGTATAGAGAGGAGGCAATTTGATGAGTGATAATCTTCCTGAGGTACCACAGGGTGAATTTGTTTTGTTTCGAAGTGAAGATGGTCAAACTCGCGTCGAATGCCGCTTTGAATCTGATACGTTGTGGCTATCTCAGGCATCCATTGCTGAACTGTATGGAAAAGATGTTCGTACAATTAATGAGCATATTGTTAATATTTTCTCTGAGGGAGAACTTGCTCAAAACGCAACCATCCGGAAATTCCGGATAGTTCGATTAGAGGGAAATCGTCAGGTTTCCAGAGAGATAGAACACTATAGTTTACCCGCCATTCTTGCTGTCGGTTACCGCGTCCGCTCTATTCGCGGAACGCAGTTTCGCCAGTGGGCAACGCAAACGCTGGAACAGTATCTGATCAAAGGGTTTGTGATGGATGATGAGCGGCTGAAGAATCCGTCTATCGGTCAGTCAGTCGTGCCTGACTATTTTGATGAGCTGCTCGAACGCATCCGTGATATTCGCGCCAGTGAGCGACGCGTGTATCTACGAGTGAAAGAGATTTTCACTATGGCAGCGGACTACGAGCCTTCCAATAAAAAAACCAATCGTTTTTTCCAAACCATCCAAAACAAATTGCATTTTGCTTGTACGGGCATGACTGCCGCTGAGCTTATTGCTAGCCGTGCAGATGCGAGTCAGGCGGATATGGGCTTAACCAGCTATAAGTCGGGCGAAGTTCGTAAAACCGATGTCACGATCGCGAAGAATTATCTACGTGAGAATGAACTCAAAGAATTAAATCGCATCGTCAATATGTGGCTGGATTTTGCGGAAGACCAAGCATTGCGCCGTAAGCAGGTTTTTTTACAGGATTGGGATACTAAACTGGATCAGTTTTTAAGTTTCAATGACCGTGAAGTTTTGCAGGGTGCTGGTGGAATTAGTAAAAAAGTGGCTGATGAAAAAGCTAAAGCAGCGTTTGATGTTTTTGCTCAAAAACGTCGTCGGTTAAAAGAGGTTGAAGGGGCGAGAGCGAATATAGTGGCGCTGAAAGAGTTACTGAAAAGAGATAAGTAAAAAGTGGCAGTTTTGTGATTTGATTTAACATTTTCTCCATTGTTAAAATTCACTTTGTGTCATAAGCGGGTGTTGTTGACCTCGCGCTACGTTTATCTATAAGTTACATATCAAGTTGGACGAATGATTTATATTTAGATGGTAATTTATTTGTTTCTTAATCCTTTATGAAGGAATATATATGTCTTACCTACGTTCTTTAATGAGTCCGTTGTTATTTCTGTCTTTCTTACCACTTTCTTTCGTTCAAGCCGCGGGTAAGCCTGAATTGAGAGATAGTGGAATTGATCCATTATCTATAACCAGAATAAATGATCGTGTGAATTATATGTTATCGGTCACCAATGGTAACGGCAAAACAATCCAGCACTGGCGTTCTGTTGACTGTAAACAAGGTAAGGCTCAGTTTCTATATAAAGATTTACTTAATGATGATGGAATTACTAAAGCCCGTTATTACGGGAAAAGTTATGCCCGCTATGCGCCCGCACAAATTGATAAGCAGATGACAGAAGAGGAAATCCGTACTGTCTGCCAGTTACCCATAAAAGAGATGCGGTGGGAAAAATTGTCGACGACCTCTCAAGATATTATAACCAATCTTGTTGATATTAATAGTGTTTATGTCACTGGTGACACTTTATCGGTAAGTATGGGATATGATATCTCAGAAATTACTTGGGAACCGCCTTACGATGCGCCACTAGAATTAAAGGTTGAGCACTATTTATATAACTGTAAAACACATCAAGGTAATGCTGTTGCTGCAATGAATTTTGATAGCGAGGGTCGCGTGACAGACTCACTGATCTCTGCAGATATTATTCGCCGCAAGAGCAGTTTCAAAATTGATACTCAAATGACACAGCTCTTCGATCAACTTTGCGAGTTACCAGAAGGAAAATCGTTCACAGCGAAAGGGCTATTTGTGCCTGCTAAGAATAAGCCTGCATCAACACTGATGGGGCCTTCAATGCCCGACCTGAGTAATAATAATCCGCAGTGGCTGAATAAATTTCCGCTTTCTTCTGCGATTGATAGCCAAGCGCAATTATTGATCAAGCCATTGATGCCTCCTCGTTTTAAACAGATTAACTATACGGAAGTCAGCGATTTCGGTAAGGTCAATATACAGCTGGATGCACAGCCGGATGGCTATATACGCAAGCTAGAAGATTATGATATCTGGACAGTACAACGTTTAACGCTGGCTAATCAGTTACAATTGAAGTTCGCCATGTCTATCAGTAATGATACTTCACTACTCAACAAGTTACAGACAGACCTGCATTTTCCGTTAAAAACAGGTCAACGATATCAGGCACAATGGGAAGATATTGACTCTAATAAGAAGGTAACTACTTCATCGCTATTCTGTGATGTCACTGGAGAAGGAGATGCTCAAAGTATTGCCCCCGAATTTAGTGGGAAATATTTATCAGTTGAATGCCGAATGACTAGTGAAGGGCAGCCTAGTAGCAGTACTAAACTAGCTTGGTTGCAGGATTTTAACATTTTCGTCCCAGTCGCTATGCAAGTGGGGGATAAGCCTGAAAGTCCAGTCAAACTGGAACAGGTTAATGTGACGCGTTAATAAACAAGCGGGCTCACTTATTTATTTGGTGAGCCTGTACCTTGGAAGGATTGAGTGTCAATGTCTCTTATCCTGACACAGGTGCATACGCCATCAATCGTGAGATTAATTGCTAACGTCCGCATTTATTATCTCAGATTTGATCTGCTTGTTACACTCAACATCATGATGCTTTTATTTCCTGATTTTTAACTTTTACTTCCCCACCTCAAAAGTCAATCTGGGGGCACCGATATTTATCCATCTCAGTAAACTCATTTAATATCAGTGTCATTAGCCATCAAATGCGACTCCTGTGATCTTCCGCCAAACGCGGTTTCTGAATTTCTCCAAAAAGCTATATTTTCTTTGTAAATCAATAAGATTAATCATCTCACAGTCTGTCTGATTCTCCCCTTGTTTACTGGTTTCTACCCTTGTTTGGGGGCAAAATTGGGGGCATAATTTTTCCCTATTTTTTGGATGCCCCCACAATGAAGCTTTACGCCTGCTAGGTAGCGGCCTCAAGGTCGATGGTAACTCTCTATAAAATGACCGATGGAGGGGGAGGTTAACACCAACGGGTCGAAGGCTTGGAGGATGAAGTATCGTTTTGGTTGTAAAGAAAAACGGCTTTCTTTTGGGATGTACCCACTAGTTTCATTAGCTGATGCACGAAAAAAACGGGATAAGGCCAAAAAGCTCTTAGTGGATGGAATTGATCCTGCTGAAACTAAAAAAATAGAAAAAATGGCTTAGAAAATGGGAATGGAAAACAGTTTTGAGTCTATTGCGCGTGAATGGCACAAAAGCAAAGTGGATCGCTAGTCGCTACGTTATCGAGAAGAAATCATCAATACTTTTGAAAAAGATATCTTTTCTTATATCGGTAAGCGTCCGATAGTAGAAATTAAGCCCCTAGAGTTACTTGAAGCTTTACGTAAAATGGAGAAATGCGGAGCCTTGGAGAAGAAGCGTAACATCCATAAGCGTTGTGGTGAGGTTTATAGGTACACAATCATTACAGGATGAGCTGAATATAACCCTGATCTTGCATCTGCATTAACTCCTCCAAAGAAACAACACTTCCCATTCTTAATCGCCGAAGAACTGCCTTATTTTCAAAAATGAGAGTAGCGTATTAAGTCTGCTCTCAAATAGCCTTAATTTAATAATTTAATAATTTAATAATTTAATAATTTAATAATTTAATAATTTA
>NZ_JBQDNB010000026.1:17248-59168 GCF_052096715.1 Providencia sp. | reverse complement strand
AGGCACTAGGTTTTGATCCTAGCATCCCCAGGTTCGAATCCTGGTACCCCAGCCATCTTCTAAACATATTCCCCTTTTAAAAAAACACCCAAATTTATAAAATATATTTCTAACTAACCTTTCCATACACCGTTAACCACAAATTCATTATTCATAACGTTAGCTTGTTGAAACCTAACCATTCAATATTTAATATCCTTTCTCAGGTTTGATCCCCAACTCGATCTATCTTTTATATTTTTATCATTTGATTTCATATAAATAGCGTAAATCTCTTTTCATAATCTGTTTTATTTAATACTGCAATTATAATTTAGCTAGCCCTTTGTCGTCCTGTTTCATTCCATATCAACATTTCGCATACATTATTTACCTTTACATAACTTTTCTGTCAATTATGTGACTTTAATCATTTCAATTTAACGAGCTAAAATGGTAATCTGCCCTCGAATTGTAGTTAGGTAAGATTAGTGGTAAGTAAAACCAAAACGTTTTCACCATTATAAATTTCTGTCCAATCTTCCATTCCCTAAAATCAGATCTCAAGCGCTAAAATTAGTTAAAAAACCTAATAATTATAAATTGCCATCACGCAATATTTTTACAGAGAAAATTTATGCGAAACATAATAAAACAACCATTATATAAAATCTTATATGTGCAGGTCATTGTTGCCATCGCGCTGGGTATCGCGTTAGGTCACTTTTACCCAGATATAGGAGAATCATTAAAACCGCTTGGTGATGCATTCATCAAAATCGTTAAAATGATTATCGCACCTGTTATCTTTTTGACTGTTGTTACTGGCATATCAGGCATGTCAAATATGAAGGCTGTGGGTAGCGTTGCGGGTAAATCAATGCTTTATTTCATTACCTTCTCCACGATTGCATTGGTTATCGGTCTTATCGTTGCCAATATTATCCAACCGGGTTCAGGTTTGAATATTGATCCCGCAACGCTAGATAGCAGCAAGGTTGCTGGCTATGTAGCAAAAGCACATGAATCATCCATTGTGGGCTTTTTGATGAATATCATTCCTGATACGGTTATCAGCCCATTGGTGAATGGTAATATTTTACAAGTTCTATTTATTGCGGTTATTTTTGGATTAGCGTTAGCAGCTACGGGTAAGCACGGAGAGCCAATCGTCCAACTGCTGCAAAACTTCTCTGAGCCAGTCTTCAAAATGGTTGCGATGTTGATGAAACTAGCACCTATTGGGGCATTTGGTGCGATGGCCTTTACTATCGGTAAATATGGAATTTCATCCATCGGCAACCTAATGATGCTGATCATGACTTTCTACATCACTTCTTTATTATTTATTTTGGTTGTCCTTGGCGCTGTCGCGAAATACAACGGTTTCTCAATTATTGATTTGATTAAATATATCAAAGATGAATTGTGGCTTGTGCTAGGGACTTCTTCTTCGGAAGCGGCATTACCAAGTCTGATGAGAAAAATGGAACACGCAGGTTGTGAGAAATCGGTTGTTGGATTAGTGATACCAACCGGATATTCATTTAACCTCGATGGTACCAATATCTACATGACCATGGCGGCGCTTTTTATTGCGCAAGCGACTAATATCGAGCTCACTATCTGGGAACAAGTTTCATTGTTACTGGTTGCAATGATAAGTTCTAAGGGTGCAGCAGGTGTCACCGGCGCAGGTTTTATCACCTTAGCCGCTACATTGATGGTTGTGCCAAGTATCCCAGTTGCAGGTATGGCGCTGATACTCGGTATCGACCGTTTCATGTCTGAGTGTCGTGCGTTGACCAACTTAGTCGGAAACGCTTGTGCGTGTATCGTTGTGGCTCGTTGGGAAAAAGAGTTAGACACTGAAAAATTAGCGCATGCATTTTCAGCTAAAAATGAAACTCTCGACTCAGTTCTTACTGAAGAAAGCACCATCAGTACTAGTGTAAAAGACACTTCAACTGTTGAACTTCCTAATAATAAATAACATCTATTAAACTAAAATAAGCCGCAATTGCGGCTTATTTTTTATATCAAAAAACAATTAACTACAAACCTAATGCATATTTCAGCGCAAGTTTCTTTGCCTCGCCCGCTCTTTGCGCAGCCATCAATCCTAGGTTTCTCAGTATTTTCAAGCCCGCTATATTTTCACTAAATGCCATATAGAAAATATCCATACCTGCTTGCATGACTAAATTATCCGGTAAACGTCGACGCTGATAACGTTTTAAAACGTCCAAACTAGACCACGGCTCAAGATATTCTCGCGCACGGCTTACTACACTTAAAAGTGCATCCACATCACGATAACCAAGATTAACCCCCTGTCCTGCAAGTGGATTAATGGTATGCGCTGCATCGCCTATCAATGCTAATCCATCAATAACATAGCGATTAGCATGATGGCGTGTTAATGGGAATGCGCCTGAGGCAATTACAGAGACAGGACCTAAACGCTCAGGAAACGCACCACACACGGCGTCATTGAGTTGTTCTACGGTCATTGCCTGTAATCTTCTGATTTTCGCTGGACTGTCATACCAGACCAATGAGGCCCAATTATCATATAGTGGTAGAAATGCTCTTGGCCCTGAAGGGAAAAATTGCTGCCACGTTTTATCTTGCTGCGGTTGTGCCGTTTGTATCGTAATTAACATACACGACTGACGATACTGCCAACCACGGCTACCAATACCCGCCAATTTACGAACCTGAGAGTTAGCACCATCTGCGCCGACGACTAATTTTGTCTGTAGCTCCCGATTATCATCAAGCTCAACCATCCACTCTTTTTGCCCTTTCGGTTGAGACAAGTTAATCAACTGAGCAGGGCAAATAATCTCGAGATTGCTATATTTTTCACATTCCTGCCACAAGGCTAATTGCAAAACGCGATTTTCAACCATAAAGCCCAGTTCGGGTAACCCTAAACTTTGAGCATCAAAAATCACATTACTGCCCGGCTCTTCCCATGTTTCGAGTGCTCGATAAGGCGCACTGCGCATCGACTCAACATGTTGCCATGCACCTAATTGTTTAAGTAATTCAACTGATGAGCTGCTGATAGCTGAGATACGAACATCTGGCGCACTTTGTGAATCAAAGGCGCCAGGTTTTGCTTTTTCAAGTAAAGCGACTCGCAGTCCTTCTTGGGCAAAACCCAATGCTGCCGCTGCGCCGGTCATTCCTGCGCCAACAACGACAACATCATAAAATTCTGTTAATTTATTCATCATGTTAGCTACTGTTAACTGTTTGATTTATGTAGTGTACCGAAAAATTGTTCCCCTCACAGGGAATATCTGCGCCTGAACGCTAGTCACTGATGCCGCAAATGAATACAATACTCGTCAATGTTTAAAACAATAGGCGAATAGCCTGCCCTTAAATACCTCGTAATGATATTATTTAGACAATGCGATTACAGGGTAAATGTTGCATTTACATCATCATTTCATGATGTCTATACACGAAATAATTCAAGATGCGTGTAGGCACCATCTAATGATAACACCCCTACAACTCGAAGTATGACGGGTATATGAAATAAATGCATACAAGCTCTCATAATAGGGTAGGACTTTGGATTTACAACGCGTTTCGGAGTCCATTACTTGCCACTTCGAAAACACCGGATACACGACATGTCGACGAATAAAAAGTTATATATTAAAACTTGGGGTTGCCAGATGAATGAGTATGACTCATCCAAAATGGTTTCTTTATTAGAAAATACCCACGGATATCAGTTAACTGATATTCCAGAAGAAGCTGACCTTTTGTTGCTAAACACCTGCTCTATCCGTGAAAAAGCGCAGGAAAAAGTTTTTCATCAATTAGGCCGCTGGAAGTTTTTCAAAGATAAAAACCCCGATATTATTATCGGTGTTGGCGGCTGTGTCGCATCACAAGAAGGTGATTTTATTCGCCAACGTGCGCCCAGTGTAGATATCGTCTTTGGCCCACAGACACTTCACCGCTTACCTGAAATGATTAATCAAGTTCAAGGTACTCGTAGTCCTGTTATTGATATCAGTTTCCCTGAAATTGAAAAATTCGACAATCTACCTGAACCTAAAGCAGATGGCCCAACCGCCTACGTTTCCATTATGGAAGGCTGCAATAAATACTGCACATTCTGCGTTGTTCCTTACACTCGTGGTGAAGAAGTCAGCCGTCCTTGTGATGATATTTTGTTTGAAATTGCACAATTAGCAGCGCAAGGCGTACGCGAAGTCAATTTATTAGGTCAAAATGTAAATGCCTATCGCGGTGCTACTTTTGACGGTGAAATTTGCTCATTTGCAGAATTACTACGTCTCGTTGCCGCTATCGATGGTATTGACCGTGTCCGCTTTATGACAAGCCATCCTATTGAATTTACAGACGATATTATTGAAGTTTACCGAGACACACCAGAACTTGTCAGCTATTTACACCTTCCGGTACAAAGTGGCTCAGATCGTATTTTAACGATGATGAAACGGGCACATACCGCGCTAGAATTTAAAGCCATCATTCGTAAATTACGTGAAGCACGCCCAGGTATTCTGATTAGTTCTGACTTCATTGTTGGCTTCCCCGGCGAAACCACTGAAGATTTTGAAAAAACCATGAAACTGATTGCAGACGTTAATTTCGACATGAGTTTCAGCTTTGTTTACTCACCTCGCCCGGGTACGCCAGCAGCTGACTTACCTGATGACGTCAGCGAAGAAGAGAAAAAACAGCGTTTACATCTGCTACAACTTCGCATTAATCAGCAAGCCTTGAGCTTTAGCCGTGCAATGCTAGGTTCTGTTCAACGTGTTTTAGTTGAAGGAATTTCACGTAAAAATGTAATGGAAATCTCAGGTCGTACCGAGAACAGCCGTGTCGTGAATTTTGAAGGCACACCGGATATGATAGGTAAATTCGTCGATGTAGAGATTGTCGATGCCTTTGCCAACTCCCTACGCGGTAAAATTATCCGCACAGAAGATGAGATGGATTTACGCTCTCAAGAATCTCCGGCGTCTGTTATCGCACGTACCCGTAAAGAAGATGAGCTTGGTGTAAGTAACTACCAGCCTTAATGATAGGATACTCAGTGACCAATCAAAAAACGTTGCAAATCGCAACACAAGAAATTTTTTTAGAGCCCGCAGATAATCAACGTTTAATGAGCCTTTGCGGGCCATTTGACGATAATATCAAGCAGCTTGAACGTCGCCTCGCAATCGAAATTAATCGCCGTGATAATCGTTTCAAATTATCAGGTAAGCCGCTTAATATCCAAGCTGCGAGCAAGATTTTGCGTCAACTTTATGTTGATACCGCGCCCGTTCGTGGTGTGACACCAAACATTACCACTGAAAATATTCATTTAGCAGTAGTCGACAGCCGAGTGCTAGAGCAATCTGCCGATAGCGTTCCTGATTATGGTAAAGCAGTCAACATTAAGACCAAACGTGGTGTCATCAAGCCACGCACTCCAAATCAGGCGCAGTATATTGCTAATATTTTGGATCACGATATTACTTTCGGTATTGGTCCTGCGGGAACGGGTAAAACCTACCTTGCAGTTGCCGCAGCAGTCGATGCTTTAGAGCGTCAGGAAGTACGTCGTATTATGCTAACCCGCCCAGCGGTTGAAGCAGGTGAGAAACTCGGGTTTCTACCCGGTGATTTAAGCCAAAAGGTAGACCCTTATTTGCGCCCACTTTACGATGCACTGTTTGAAATGCTTGGTTTTGAAAAAGTTGAAAAGCTCATCGAGCGCAATGTTATCGAAGTGGCGCCATTAGCTTATATGCGTGGTCGTACGCTCAATGATGCATTTATTATTTTAGATGAGAGCCAAAATACCACCATCGAACAGATGAAAATGTTTTTAACCCGCATTGGTTTTAACTCAAAAGCGGTTGTTACTGGTGATATTACACAAGTCGATTTACCTCGTGGCAGTAAATCAGGTCTAAAACACGCGATAGAAGTGCTATCCGATGTGGATGACCTCAGTTTTAATTTCTTCCATAGTGAAGATGTTGTGCGCCATCCAGTGGTAGCGAAAGTTGTAATTGCCTATGAAGCATGGGAAGAACAAGACAATAAACGCCGTCAACAGCTAAGAGAAGAAAAAGAACAAAGAGAATTTGAAAGGCAGGAAACTAACTAAATGAGCAACGTTATTCTTGATTTACAAATAGCTTGTGAAGATGCGGAAGGTTTACCTTCCGTAGCCTTGTTTCAACATTGGCTAGAAGCTGTTTTGCCTAAATTTCAAGCAGAAAGTGAAGTTACGATCCGCATAGTTGATGAAGCAGAAAGTCATCATTTAAATCTAACATATCGAGGAATGGATAAGCCCACAAATGTGCTTTCATTTCCTTTTGAAGCACCACCTGAAATCGAGCTATCTTTATTAGGTGATTTAATTATTTGTCGTCAGGTCGTTGAAAAAGAAGCAATGGAACAACAAAAAACTACCGAAGAGCATTGGGCTCATATGGTGGTGCATGGTTGTTTGCATTTACTTGGCTATGACCATATTGAAGATGATGAAGCAGAAGAAATGGAAACATTAGAAACTGAAATTCTCGCTGAACTAGGCTATGCCGACCCCTATCTTGCAGAAAAAGAATGATCTAACTATAATTTTTCAAGAACTGCTTTAAAAATAAAGCATTTTTTTACAAAAAACTGACTGGATTTCTCATGATAAACAGTCAGTTTTATGCTAAAAAGTATATATAAACTATTTTATTAACTAACCGATATTCTAAGTACTTCAATAATATATCTAAGCGCAGCAAAAACGCTGAGAGTAGCCAATAACGCTACAGTTCGAAAGTTGACGAGTCAATACTCTAAATAATTCGAATTGTAGCTAGGCCGGCAAGCGAAGATATCCCGATGAACATATATAAATATGTGATTCGGGTAGCTGAGAGTAGCCAACAACGCTACAGTTTGAAGTATGACGAGTATAAACTGAGGAATAAGAAATTAACCGCCATGAGCGACGATAACTCTTCGAGTAACGATAACCCTGGCCCTAAGAAAGGGTTCTTTGCACTTTTAAATCACCTTTTCCACGGTGAACCTAAAAATCGTGATGACTTAGTCGAATTCATTCGCGACTCTGAACAAAACGATTTAATCGATCCTGATACCCGAGAAATGCTTGAAGGTGTGATGGATATTGCGGATCAACGCGTACGCGACATCATGATCCCGCGCTCCCAAATTGTTACCTTAAAACGTAATCAAACACTTGATGAGTGCCTTGATGTCATTATCGATTCCGCACACTCACGCTTTCCGGTGATCAGTGAAGATAAAGATCATATTGAAGGGCTATTGATGGCAAAAGATTTACTGCCATTTATGCGTACAGACGCCGAACCTTTCAGTATTGATAAAGTGTTACGTCAAGCGGTTGTTGTACCTGAAAGTAAACGAGTAGACCGTCTACTCAAAGAATTTCGCTCTCAACGCTACCACATGGCTATCGTTATTGATGAGTTTGGTGGTGTGTCTGGCTTAGTCACCATCGAAGATATTCTTGAATTAATCGTGGGTGAAATTGAAGATGAATATGATGACCAAGGTGACGTCGATGTACGTCAATTAAGCCAACATTCATATTCAGTTCGCGCCTTAACGCAAATTGAAGACTTCAATGACACTTTCGGCACTAATTTTAGTGATGATGAGGTTGATACTGTTGGTGGTTTGGTGATGCAAGCATTCGGACATTTACCTTCTCGAGGTGAAAGCATCACGATCGGCAATTATCAGTTTAAAGTCGCCATGGCTGACAGTCGTCGAATTCTCCTATTGCATGTGAAAATTCCTGACGATGCCCCAATTCCTACTTTGGAAGAAGAACAGGCTTAATGAACTTACCGTCAATCTATCAAAGCCAGTGGTTACGACTGCTTCTGGCTTTATTATTCGGGGCCAGTGGAACACTGGCTTTTTCGCCTTTTGATCTCTGGCCTGCTGCGCTTCTGTCCATTTTATTTCTCCAACTATTAACGTTACAAAGAAATGCGAAGCAATCTTTTGCTATCGCATTTGCGTGGGGATTTGGTTTATTCGGTAGTGGTGTCAATTGGGTTTACGTCAGTATCGCTGACTTTGGTGGCATGCCTGAAGCCGTCAATATATTTATCGTTATCTTATTGGCGGCATATTTAGCTTTATATCCGGGGCTATTTGGTGCATTACTTGCTCGCTTATCACCAAACCCAAATATCTGGCGATTTGCCTTTGCTGCCCCCGCACTTTGGCAATTAACTGAATTTTTACGTGGTTGGGTTCTCACCGGTTTTCCTTGGTTACAATTTGGTTATAGTCAAATCGATGGACCGATGAAAAGTTTGGCACCGATATTTGGTGTTGAAATGATGACGTTACTGTTATTTAGCATCAGCGGACTTTTGGCTCTCGCCATTGTTCGTAAGAAGTTTATCGCGCTCGCGGCAGCCGCAGTAATCTTATTTGCGCCACTACTTATTAAAAATGTTCAATGGTTCACCCCACTTGAATCAAACAAAATGCAAGTTGCATTAGTGCAAGGCAATATTCCCCAATCAATGAAGTGGGAAGCCGGATTCTTGCAGCAGACCAAAGATACCTATATGGCACTTTCTAGGCCTTATATTGGTAAAGCGTCATTAATTATTTGGCCTGAATCGGCAGTACCTTCTGTCGAATTAGATAATCAAGTTTGGTTAAAATCTCTTGATAAGCTGCTACTCGAATCGAATACTCAATTAATTACTGGGATCGTCGATGCTAGGCCTATCGATGGTGAGTATGAATTTTATAACACTATCATTGTACTTGGTGATAAGAAACCGTATCTCTATCCGTCTAAAAATCGCTATAACAAACATCACCTAGTCCCTTTTGGTGAGTTTGTACCATTAGAGGATATTTTAAGACCAATTGCGCCTTTCTTTAACTTGCCAATGTCAGGTTTTAGTCGCGGTGATTACGAGCAAGCTCAGCTAGCCGTTGGTAATATTCATCTGACAGCCGCAATTTGTTATGAAATTATTTTGGGTTCCCAAGTTAGAGATAACTTTAAACCCGACACCGATTACTTACTGACAATTTCGAATGATGCGTGGTTTGGACAATCAATCGGTCCATGGCAACACTTTCAAATGGCGAGAATGCGCTCTCTAGAACTTGGTCGTCCATTATTACGTTCAACGAATAATGGCATAACCGCAGTAGTTCGTGCTGATGGTACAATTCAAGATATGCTGCCACAGTTTAAAGCCGCCACACTTGCCACTGAAATTACACCAACAACGGGGCTAACCCCTTATGCACGTTGGAGTAACTACCCTATGTGGGGAGTAGTTGTTATTTTTGGTATTATTGGTTTTGCATTTAATCGACGCCAAAAACGTTAGTGTAGAATTGATTTAATTGATAATTGGTTAGATAAAATTAAAGCCTAAATTAGCATTATAGAATTACCCCCAATAATTAATTATCCAACTATTGGGGGGAATTCATTGAGTTGATGCAAAAAGGTCTCCAACCATAAGATTGCTCACCTTTTTATTTTAGAATGATGCAATCCACATGCGAGCTCTAAGTCCTAATGAGCTTGTCCAACCTGATGTAAAACTCACTAGCTCACCGTTATCGATAATCATAAATGTCGGTGTTGCACTTACACCAACAATATTAGCAAGCTGTCCATTGATGTCATTAATAACGGGGAATACTAAATCCTTTTTTTCCATTCCAGCCAATAATCGTGAAGTTTCCCCCGAACGAATAGCAATAGAAATAACGGGCACTCCTGATTTAGCTAAATCGGAAACCGTCGGCGAGGTAATTTTACAAATTCCACACCACGTTGCCCAAAAATAAACCAAAATAGGTTTTTCTTTACTCAGTTCAGCCAACGAAACCGTTTCACCACTCGCCAATGTTTGCGATTCCAATAATGCAGGGGCTAGGCTTTGCGGTTTACGCCAAAGATCCATCACTGTAAAAACAACAAATAAAATAATTGCTAAAACAATGAGTTCTTTAGACCACTTTTTTAGTCTAGTCATCATAATAATTAACCATTAATAAATTAAATTATTCAAATCATAGATACACTAAAGCCAAACATCTCAAAAAATGAATGTTTGAATATTGTACTAATATTTGAAATGCAACGAAGCTCCAACCCTCTAAGATTTATCCTCTAAATAATTAGAGTTGTAGGATTCTCTATAAATTTATCCTCTAAATAGTTCGAGTGGTAGGTAGGCGGCAAGTAAAACTAAGCCCTAGGAGCATACATAAGTATGTGACTAGGGTTAGTTAAGCGCAGCCAACACCCCTACCGCTCGAAATATGACGAGGATTCAATTCTCTAAATAGTTCGAGTGGTAGGTAGGCGGCAAGTGAAACTAAGCCCTAGGAGCATACATAAGTATGTGACTAGGGTTAGTTAAGCGCAGCCAACACCCCTACCGCTCGAAATATGACGAGGATTCAATTCTCTAAATAGTTCGAGTGGTAGGTAGGCGGCAAGTGAAACTAAGCCCTAGGAGCATACATAAGTATGTGACTAGGGTTAGTTAAACGCAGCCAACACCCCTACCGCTCGAAATATGAAGAGGATTTATTTGAGCTTAGCCAGCTGCTCCTTAACTATGCTCTCAAACTGCTGAGCATCAATCGCTCCGGGGATCAACTCATCGCCCACCAATGTTGCTGGCGTTCCGTTTACACCTAGTTTCTCTGCTAACATCATATTACTGCGAATGCCTTCACGACTCTTATCACTAGCTTTGAGGTTTTCATTGCCTGTGGCTTTGAGCGCTTCTTTGATATTTGCATCCGTTAGCATGCCTTGCTTTTGCATAAACTTATGATGCAGTGCTTCAAACGCTTTTGGATTTTCTTGCCATAGGGTCATTACTAGTTGAGAGGACTCTAAAGAAGTTTGTCCTTTGAATGGCAAATATTTGATGACCACTGCAACATCTGGATTCTTTTCCACCAGCTCAATTAATTGTGGATCAAAGCGCTTACAGAATGGACAGTTAAAATCAGTAAAGTTAACAAGAACAAGCTTTGCATCCTTTGATCCAATTCGTGGACTTGTTGGATCATTAAATAACGCATTGTGCTCTTCTTTGAGCGTTGTTTTCATTTGAGCTTGTTGCTTTTCACCTTGCTTAGCTTGTAACGCTGCTATTGCCTCTTCGAGGATCTCTGGATTTTCAACTAAGGTATCACGAACCAATTTACGAACTTGTGCTTCTTGATCTGCCGTTAATGGAGCCGCATGCGCGGTTGCACCTAGCATTAGCGATGAGAATAGAACAGCTAAAATTGTTTTTTTCATTTTTCGGCTCCTTTGGCCTCTTTCATAATTGATAATAATGATTCACGATCAAGTATCGTTGACAGTATTTTTCCCTCTGTCAAATTAGGGCCATAAATTTGATTAAATGGAACCGCGACTTGCCCACGCTTTTGTAAAAATGCAGTAATTTCAGGTGATGGTTTAGTCCAATCACCTCTTAATGCAACAATGTCGGGCGCACTCAATGCTTGCTGAACTTCATCTCTTAGCAATACATTATATTTATTTGCCTTACAGGTTACGCACCAATCAGCAGTAACATCAATAAATACACGCTTATTGTCAGACAACGCTTGCACAATCGCTTGCTCAGTTAATGGCTGCCAGTTAACACTGTCTTTAACCATAGACTGACTTCCACTTTTTTGCTCAAGGACCATCCAGCTAAAACCACTCGCAAGCAATGCAAATACAATGAACGGAAGGATAGCTTTACGTAATCCATTATTTTTTGCGATAAATATGATTAATAAAACTAAAAAGGCAATCGCGATAACAAGTGTATAAGTTGCACCAAAATGAGGAATTAGTAAGCTTATTAACCATAAACTTGATATCAACATCATCATACCAAGTACAGCGCGTAGCTTACTCATCCAAGCACCAGGCTTTGGTAACAGTTTTGCAATAGCAGGAAAAGCAGCTATCAATAACCAAGGTAAACTCATCCCTAACCCGAGAGCGGTAAATATTAGCCATAGCTCACTCATTGGTGCCGCAAGTGCGAATGCTACCGCCGTTCCCAAAAAAGGTGCTGAGCACGGTGTTGCCAGTAAGGTCGCAAAAACGCCTTGCCAGAAATGCCCTCTATTACCATGACCACCCGCGGTAGCTAAACGCGTATTCGTCTTACTTCCGAGATTAATTTCAAATAAGCCAAATAGATTAGCGGTAAAGAGTGCAGTAACTAACACCATAAATCCAATAAACCACGGGTTTTGAAATTGAATTCCCCAACCAACCGCTTGTTGACCGACTCTCAATAGCGTCATTAACAGAGCAAGTAACCAGAAAGAAACAAGAATTCCGGATGAAGATAATAAGAATTGACGACGAATCGTTTTTTGCTCACCTTGAGGCACCATCAAGACAGAACCAAGTTTCATGGCGAGAACAGGTAAAACGCAAGGCATCAGGTTTAAAATAAGCCCACCGAGTATTGCAAATACGATTATCTGCCACAGTGGAATAGATGTCCCACCCTCTGATATACCTGAGCCAGTATAAGGTGTAACTTTGGCGATAATTTGTTGAGAAACATCACCATCAGTGACAACAAAAGAGATATCTTTACCGATTAAATTAGGCGATTCACCACCCCAATCATCATTCACTTCTATTGATGCGATTAAACTATTTCCTGATATTTTAATTTTGGGTACGCCAAGCGCTGCCCCGTCAATAACATCAGTGAAAATATTGGGTTTTCCCCACTCAGCATCAGTACTCTTTTGTAATTCAACAATTAACTTATTGCCCGAAAACCCAGCTAACACTTGTTCAACAAGGCCACTGGTTGGCGGTACGCCACCTTTGGCTTGATTGAAAGCCCAAGTAAAATCAGCAGAGACGGGTTCGGTTAAATCGAGTTCAAATGGATAGTCGGTCAAAATACAGACATTACTGCAAGTCGACAGTGTTAAAATGCCTGACAACTTGTCGAGCTTTTCGTCACTGGTGACGGTAATGGGAAAGACGATATCCCCCATGTAGCCTTGTGTTGATACACCAGCAACATCAAAGCGCCCCGGTGCTGGCCATTGCCAATCTACCGAGCTAACAGGTGATGTCCACTTAATTTCAGGTGCAACGCCCCCTTCTCCCGGTGAGCGCCAATAGGTCTTCCAACCCTCTTCTAACTTTACATCCAATAATATATCAATCTTGCCATTTTCTTGTGTCGAGCTTAGCAAGCGAACGTCCACATGCCTTGGGCTATTCTCGGTCATCCAACCTGTATTTGCAGGTTGTAACCAGCCCGTATCGGCAGCGTGTAAGCCACTCGAAAAAATAGCAAATAAAATAAATAACGTATTAATCAAAAAACGCATGTTTCCTCCAGAATAAATGATACCACCCAATTAAAAATCGTGGTTTTTTAATTCCGAAGATTACAAAACTGTAAGTGGCGCCGGACTCTGGGAGGGGCATGTTTCTCTTCACGATTTGCTCTATGTATAAATAGGTTAGTGCAAAAAATAGCTAATGCAGCCAAAGAAAGAAACACAAAGAAAAAAGGTTCAATGACCGCAGGTATCAATGTCATTAATGATTTAGCGCTGAGCTCACAGGTTGAAAGATTTGAGTCACTTTGACTTTGTTGTTCAGTATAGGAAAAAGAAGATTCAGCAGTCGATGACATTTGCACAACAGGCGTTGTTACAAAAAAATAGGCGAACAGACGTTCTCCGACGGCTCGTTGATTCATGCAAACCAATACCATCAGACAGGCGAGTAATACTAATCCATTGCCTAATTTAAAATGTCTGTTCATGCGTTTTTTCTATTTACTTTCCTGAAATTACAATCATTCGTTGCTTTTTATTTCAAATCATCAATCTATGCAAGTTACTTATCTATAAGCTAAATACAGGCTACATCTTACACAGCAAAACACCATGCACAAGTGGCATCATCTAACTTTACAAATACGCCTTATTTTTATTTAGTTTTATTCCTATCTTTATCTAAATTTAGGCACAGTAATTGCAACATGAACATTAGAAAACAAAAAGTGAGGATAATTTGCACTTTGTCAGTGCATGACTATCAATTTAAGGCACTTACTCACCATATTAGTGCAGTAATTCAAAAACTGCCCAAATAATATGCGAGATGGCTCCCGAATTTGAAACAATTCATTTTCATTATTTAACAAATTTAATTACTTTTTAACAATAATAAAACATATAGCCGATGACTGCAGTATTTATAAATCTGCGAAACATCAGCAAACACAACATAGCAAAGCCAAAATAATTCAAATTGCGGCCCCAAAGGCTACAAATTGAAATATAACAGTTATACACCGATGTTCTAAAGGAGCAGTAATTATGCGTATAAGTAAGCTTGTATTATCAATGATGATTTTGGGTGCTACCTGCGCAGTTCAAGCAGACGAATTAAACGGTACTTTGAAAAAAATTAAAGACAATGGCGTGATTGTTGTTGGTCATCGTGAGTCATCAGTTCCGTTCTCTTACTACGATAACAGCCAAAAAGTTGTCGGTTATTCACAGGATTACTCAAACGAAATCGTTGATGCTGTGAAAAAGAAACTCAACATGCCTGACTTAGACGTCAAACTTATTCCTATTACCTCACAAAATCGAATTCCTTTGCTTCAAAATGGAACTTTTGACTTCGAGTGTGGCTCAACCACAAACAACTTAGAGAGACAAAAACAAGCCGCATTCTCTAATACCATATTTGTAGTAGGTACTCGCTTACTAACAAAAAATGACTCTGGTGTTAAAGACTTTGCTGATTTAGCTGGAAAAAATGTAGTTGTTACCTCAGGAACCACTTCTGAAATTCTGCTTAATCAACTCAACGATGAAAAGAACATGAAAATGCGCATTATCAGTGCGAAAGATCATGGCGATTCATTCCGTACTTTAGAATCAGGTCGTGCTGTTGCATTTATGATGGATGACGCACTTCTTGCAGGTGAGCGCGCTAAAGCGAAAAAACCTGAAATGTGGGAAATTGTAGGCAAACCGCAAACAGAAGAAGCTTATGGCTGTATGTTGCGTAAAGACGACCCGCAATTCAAAGCGCTTATCGATGAAACTATTGCAAAAGCTCAAACATCAGGTACAGCAGAAAAATCCTTTGACCGTTGGTTTAACCAACCAATTCCACCTAAAAATCTTAATTTGAAATTTACCTTGTCTGATGAAATGAAAGCGCTATTCAAATCACCAAATGACAAAGCATTAAACTAATAAAAAGACAAACAGGGTGTTACTGAAGTAAGAGTTGCAAGGCGGTCGTTCCCGCCTTGCATCCTCTTCACAGTATTCGGGACAATCTAATTGCCCACAGGAAGTGAGATTATGTCTATCGATTGGAATTGGGGGATTTTCCTACAGGAAGCCCCGTTTGGGAATACCACCTACTTAGGGTGGCTAATATCTGGCTTTGAAGTTACTGTTACGCTTTCTATTTGCGCATGGATTATTGCGTTTTTAGTCGGCTCTTTCTTTGGTATTTTACGTACCGTACCTAATCGCTTTTTATCTTTCTTAGGCACCGCCTACGTTGAACTATTCCGTAATGTCCCGTTAATCGTTCAATTCTTTACTTGGTACTTAGTGGTTCCTGAGCTTTTACCAAAATCTATTGGCGATTGGTTTAAGATGGAATTAGACCCGAATTACCAGTTTTTCCTCTCATCCATGCTATGCCTTGGCTTGTTCACCGCTGCTCGAATGACCGAGCAAGTCAGTGCCGCTATTCAATCTCTACCTAGAGGGCAAAAAAGCGCAGCTTTAGCGATGGGGTTAACATTACCTCAAACTTATCGCTATGTATTACTGCCAAATGCCTATCGGGTTATTTTGCCACCTATGACATCTGAAATGCTGAATTTAGTCAAAAACTCAGCCATTGCATCAACAATTGGATTAGTGGATATGGCTGCGCAAGCAGGAAAATTGCTTGATTACTCCGCTCATGCATGGGAATCATTCACTGCAATTACATTAGGTTATGTCGGTATCAACGTTGTCATTATGATTTTAATGACTTTGCTTGAGCGTAAAGTTCGCTTACCTGGCACACTAGGAGGGCGATAAGATGATTTATGATTTTGATTGGAGCTCAATAGCACCAAGTATGCCATTTTTGATTGATGGCTTCATTGTAACTGCCAAAATTACTATAACTGCAATCGTAGTAGGGATTTTATGGGGAACTGTACTTGCAGTAATGAGACTATCTCGTTTTGCCCCTATTCGTTGGTTTGCAGCGCTGTATGTAAACACTTTCCGATCAATCCCTCTTGTCATGGTATTGCTATGGTTTTATTTAATCGTGCCTACCTTATTACAAAATGTTCTAGGCTTATCTCCAAAAAATGATATTCGTTTAATTTCAGCAATGATAGCCTTTTCCCTTTTTGAAGCTGCCTATTACTCCGAAATTATTCGTGCAGGTATTCAAAGTATCTCTAGAGGGCAAGCTTCAGCAGCACTCGCACTTGGTATGACACATATGCAAACCATGAGGCTGATTGTGTTACCTCAGGCATTTAAAGCCATGGTACCGTTACTACTAACTCAAGGCATTGTGTTGTTTCAGGATTCATCACTCGTCTATGTATTGAGTTTGACTGATTTCTTCCGCACCGCTACCAATATAGGTGAGCGTGATGGGACACAGGTAGAGATGGTATTATTTGCGGGTCTGGTGTACTTTATTTTCAGTTTTGGCGCTTCCATGTTAGTGAATTATCTTAAGAAAAGGACTGTTTCATGATAACCCTGAAAAATGTATCCAAATGGTATGGCCAATTTCAGGTGCTCACTGATTGCACAACTGAAGTCAAAAAAGGCGAAGTTGTGGTTGTTTGTGGCCCATCTGGTTCTGGTAAATCCACATTAATAAAAACAGTGAATGGTTTAGAACCTATTCAACAGGGTGAAATCTTTGTTAATGACATTCAAGTCAATAGTAAGAAGACTGACCTTGCAAAACTTCGCTCTAAAGTCGGCATGGTATTCCAACACTTTGAACTTTTTCCGCACCTATCTATTATTGAAAATTTAACACTGGCACAAGTTAAGGTGTTAAATCGAAATAAAAAAGAAGCGGAAGTAAAAGCGTTAAAGCTACTTGAGCGAGTAGGCTTATCAAGCCATGCAAATAAATTCCCTTCACAATTATCCGGTGGTCAGCAGCAACGTGTCGCCATTGCTCGTGCTCTGTGCATGGACCCTATTGCAATGCTATTTGATGAGCCAACTTCGGCACTTGATCCAGAAATGATCAACGAAGTACTCGATGTAATGGTTGAGCTAGCGAATGAAGGAATGACCATGATGGTGGTTACTCACGAAATGGGCTTCGCTAAAAAAGTCGCTAATCGCGTTATCTTTATGGATGAAGGCAAAATTGTTGAAGACAGTAAAAAAGAAGACTTTTTTGCTAATCCAAAAACGGACCGCGCCAAAGATTTCCTTGCTAAAATTTTGCATTAATTAATCTTTAACTATAATTAATTATTATTCATTGTAGTGGTGTTTATTTAAACACCACTACAACATAAAAGCCTATAATATCAATCCGTCCCCCTATCATCTAACATTTATAGTACTGTGTCGTTTAGACCATAAAATGATAAATAGATAATTCAATAATTAAAATATGACAGGCAACGTTGCTTAAGGCTTGTTGTTATTGGGCATGATCCGTTATGCTATAGCGATCTCATTCATAGAAAAGAAATTAACGCTACTTTTGTTGTAGCCTTTACTCGCCATAGGATTATCGGTGCCATGCAAGAACAATATCGTCCAGAAGATATAGAGCCTAAAGTACAGAGTCACTGGGATAAAAAAGAAACATTTAAAGTGACTGAAGACAACAGCAAAGAGAAATACTACTGCCTGTCCATGCTACCTTACCCTTCTGGCCGACTACACATGGGCCATGTGCGTAACTACACCATTGGTGATGTTATCTCTCGCTACCAACGAATGTTAGGCAAAAATGTACTTCAACCTATTGGTTGGGATGCATTTGGCCTGCCTGCTGAAGGCGCCGCAGTTAAAAATAACACGGCACCAGCACCTTGGACTTATGCCAATATCGATTACATGAAAGGCCAACTGAAAATGTTGGGCTTTGGTTATGATTGGAGCCGTGAAGTCACGACTTGTACACCTGAGTATTATCGCTGGGAACAATGGTTCTTTACTAAACTATATGAAAAAGGCTTAGTTTATAAAAAAACCTCAGCGGTTAACTGGTGTCCACACGACCTGACCGTCTTAGCGAATGAACAAGTGGTTGACGGCTGCTGCTGGCGCTGTGATACCCCTGTTGAGCGTAAAGAAATTCCGCAGTGGTTCATTAAAATCACCGATTATGCGGAAGAGCTACTTAACGATCTGGATAAACTGGAAGATTGGCCTGAACAAGTTAAGACGATGCAACGCAACTGGATTGGTCGTTCTGAAGGAACTGACATTACCTTTAATGTTGCTGATCGTGATGAAACTTTAACCGTTTATACCACTCGTCCAGATACCTTTATGGGCGCAACTTATGTTGCTGTTGCCGCAGGCCACCCTCTGGCACAAGAAGGTGCAGCTAACAATCCTGAACTTGCTAAATTTATTGATGAATGCCGTAATACCAAAACTGCCGAAGCAGAAATGGCAACGATGGATAAAAAAGGCATGGCGACTGGTCTTTATGTTATCCACCCATTAACACAAGAAAAACTCCCAATCTGGGTCGCAAACTTTGTCTTAATGGAATACGGCACTGGAGCAGTAATGGCAGTTCCTGCTCACGACCAACGTGACTGGGAATTTGCGCATAAATATAATCTGCCAATTAAAGGCGTTATTGCGGATGCAAATGGCAATGAGCCTGACTTGTCACAAGAAGCAATGACAGAAAAAAATTCCCTGATCAATTCAGGTGAGTTTAGCGGACTAAGCAATGAAGCGGGCTTTAATGCAATTGCCGATAAACTGGTCGCTATTGGTGTTGGCAAACGTAAAGTTAACTATCGCTTACGTGATTGGGGCGTTTCACGTCAACGTTATTGGGGCGCACCAATTCCAATGGCAACATTGGAAGACGGCACTGTCGTTCCAGTTCCAGAAGACCAACTTCCGGTTATTCTGCCTGAAGATGTCACCATGAACGGCATTACTAGCCCAATTAAAGCCGATCCTGAGTGGGCAAAAACCACGATTAACGGACAACCGGCTCTACGTGAAACAGATACCTTTGATACCTTCATGGAATCATCTTGGTACTATGCACGTTATACTTGTCCACAACATCAAGAAGGCATGTTAGATCCTGCGGCTGCAAACTACTGGCTGCCAGTAGATCAGTATATTGGTGGCATCGAACACGCTATCATGCACTTAATGTATTTCCGTTTCTTCCACAAATTAATGCGTGATGCAGGTTTAGTTAACTCTGATGAGCCAGCAAAACGCTTACTGTGTCAAGGCATGGTACTTGCGGATGCATTCTACTATACCGGCAGTGATGGTCATCGAGTTTGGATTTCACCGGCAGATGCTATCGTTGAACGTGATGAAAAAAATCGTGTTATTAAGGCAGTAGACAGTGAAGGCCATGAACTGGTTTATACCGGTATGAGCAAAATGTCTAAATCTAAAAACAATGGTATTGACCCACAGTTGATGGTTGAAAAATACGGTGCTGATACTGTTCGCTTATTTATGATGTTCGCAGCTCCACCTGAATTAACCCTTGAGTGGCAAGAATCGAGCGTTGAAGGTGCAAACCGCTTTGTGCGTCGTGTCTGGCGCCTAGTTCATGAACATTCACAAAAAGGTACAACACAACCTTTAGATATCAGTACATTGACAGCTGAACAAAAAGATTTACGTCGTGACCTACATAAAACTATCGCTAAAGTGACTGACGATGTGGGTCGCCGCTATGCATTTAACACTGCGATTGCTGCTGTCATGGAATTCATGAATAAATTAGTCCGTGCACCTCAAGAAACAGAGCAAGATCGCGCCCTGATCCAAGAATCACTTGAAGCAATTACATTAATGCTATCACCAATTATCCCACACGCTTGTTTCGAAATGTGGCAAGCACTTGGTCATAATGAAGATATTGATTTTGCTCAGTGGCCTATTGCCGATGAAAAAGCCATGATTGATGACACCAAACTGGTTGTTGTCCAAGTTAATGGTAAAGTTCGCGGCCGTATCACTGTCCCTGCAGATGCTAATCAAGATTTCGTTCTTGAAATGGCATCACAAGAGGCCAGCGTTACAAAATACCTCGAAGGCGTTAATATTCGCAAAGTTATTTATGTTCCAGGTAAATTACTGAACTTAGTTGTTGGCTGATAAGGAGGCCAGGTGCGTTATCTGATAACTTTACTATTAAGCCTGTCGGTGCTAGTCACCGCAGGTTGTGGTTTTCGTCTACAAGGGACTACGCAAATTCCTGAAGAATTGAAAACGCTACAACTGAGTTCAAATGATCCTTATAGCTATCTCACCAGAGCATTAAGGGAACAACTTAGACTAAATAACGTCACAATCCTTGAAAATGGTAGTGCAAGTGTACCTATTTTGAAAATTACAACGTCATCTGAAAAAACAGAAACAGTGTCGATTTATCAAGATGGTAAGGCTGCGGAGAAACAACTGACTTTTGTCATGAATGCGCAAGTATTAATGCCAGATGGCTCAATTTATCCGATACAAAGTCAGGTTGAACGAACCTTCTTTGATAACCCATTAGAAGCGCTTGCAAAAGATGCTGAAAATGAATTGGTTAAACAAGAAATGCAGCAACAAGCCGCACGTATCTTAGTCCGTAAATTGTTGGTTGTTCATACGGCCGAGCTTGAAAAAACGAAAGCCAAAGCTGCTGAGCCAGTTTCTACACCATAATGACGCGTATTTATCCTGAACAGCTGGCCTCTTCGTTGCAAGAGTCTCTTAGAGGCCGCTATTTAATTTGGGGCAATGAGCCCCTTCTTATTCAAGAAAGCCAAGATGCCATTCGTAAAGCGGCACAACTACAAGGCTTTGAAGAACATTTTGTCTTTTCATTAGAGCAAAATACTGACTGGGATGAGATTTTTAGCCTCTGTCAGGCACTTAGCTTATTCGCTAGCCGTCAAACACTCACTTTGTTTTTACCTGAAAATGGGGCTAATGCAGCGATGGCGGAAAAGCTAATTCAATTAGCTCAGCTACTTCACCCTGATTTGCTGTTAATCTTACGTGGTCATAAACTCACTAAAGCACAAGAAAATAGTGCTTGGTTTAAAGCCATTAGCCAAGATAGTATTTATATCAGTTGTTTAACACCTGAATATCAACGGCTACCTCAGTGGGTATCTAAGCGTGCTTACAGTATGCAACTAACAATAGATACTGAAGCAAATCAACTATTATGTTATTGCTACGAAGGCAATCTACTCGGGCTAGCTCAAGCACTCGAACGGTTATCATTACTTTACCCCGATGGTAAATTAACCTATCCCCGCGTTGAAAATGCAGTCAATGACTCCGCTCATTTTACTCCATTCCATTGGGTTGATGCACTGCTAGCCGGAAAATCTCGTCGTTCATGGCACATTTTAGAACAACTTCGACAAGAAGATGTCGAGCCTGTCATTCTTCTTCGTTCTATTCAACGTGAACTACTATTACTGATTACCTTAAAACGTCAATCAAAGGTCACGCCGCTAAAAACCTTGTTTGATCAACACAAGGTCTGGCAAAACCGTCGTGGGCTATTAGGCGAAGCATTGCAACGTTTGAGTTTGCAACAATTACAATCAGCATTAAAATTACTCACCCAAGCTGAAATACATATCAAACAAGATTTCAGCCATTCTGCATGGCCCGACCTTCAGACTTTATCCATGTTATTATGCGGCAAAGCACTGGCAGAAAACTTCATTCATAATTTATAAGCTGTCATAACTCGTACACTTTCATAATCTACAGATAAGACGATTGGCAAACTAATGATGACAAATAATCAGCAAGGCCTTCAGGCGTTATTTGGTGGAACTTTTGACCCCATTCATTATGGGCACTTACGTCCGGTTGAAGCACTTGCTAAGCAAGTCAATTTGCAAAAAGTCATTTTATTACCAAATCATGTCCCCCCTCATCGCCCCCAGCCTGAAGCAAGCCCAATGCAGCGGCTCGAAATGGTGCGATTAGCGATTCAAGGCAATCCTTTATTTACTATTGACACTCGTGAACTCGAAAAGAATTCGCCATCATACACTCTTGAAACTTTAATTGCGTTTCGCCAAGAATTGGGTCCAAGGCAACCTCTTGCCTTCATTATTGGTCAAGATTCGTTACTATCAATTCATACATGGTATGGGTGGGACAAGTTATTAGATAACTGTCATTTATTGGTTTGTTCACGCCCCGGTTATGCGACCCATTTTACCGATCCCACTATGCAAAATTGGCTACAGCAACATAAAACGGAAAACCCAGACCAATTACGCCATACTCCCCATGGTTATATCTTTTTAGCCGACACACCTCTCGTCAACATTTCAGCCACTGAAATACGTCAAAATTTAAGCGCGGGTTTAAATTCAGAGAAATCATGTAATGAATTAATCCCAGAAGCGGTCATGAACTATATTAAGCAACAACATTTGTATCAGAAATAGGGTAACTCTCTGACCTGTTCGCAGTTTGGATACGGTTCAAAATAATATTGAGCACTCAAATAATTATCTGGATATTGATTCAGTAATTGTCGTAGCATAGCCAAAGGTAAATTTAGGGATATATTCCCTTCTCGATACTCATCAATCAAACATAATAGGTGTTTTTTTTCATCTTTAGTCGCCTTATGTTTAAAATATCCTTGAATATGGCTCAGTGCATTTATCTGTATATTTCTTGCGGGTGTTTGCGACAAAATGGTCATTAGCTGAGTTTTATATTCAATCAGAAAATTATTTAACTGACTAAGTTCATTTCTTTTACTGCTAATATTTGCAACACTTTTACCTGTTAATTGATAACCTTTTGGCGAGTATGCCATTATTAAATATTTGTATCGGCTATGAAATTGAATGATTTCATGATGAGTCAAATGGAGCGATAATTGCGCTAATCGCAGTAAGGTGTGAATCTGAATTAAAAATCGATCAAGATGTTCAGGGCTCTGCCATTCATCATCAATCAAAATCGGCATATTTTCAGGAAAACTTACCCGCTGCTGCTCATAAACACCGCTGCTACAAATAATACCAACACCATCAAACTCGTTACCGACCGAAATATCCTGAGGCACTAATTCAAAAAATGAAGCTGTTAACTGCTGAACTTGTTCGGATGGAAAATTTATTTCACCTAATAGAATAATTTTTTGTTTTATTAATTGCACAATGTCCCTCTTATCCTAAAATACGTTTAGAGCATAAAAATAGTGGTTAACTTTGTAAAGTTAATACAAATTCCTTGCTCAAATGACGAGATATCCCTATAAATTCCCAACCACGACGAATAAAAAATAATTTAGCCGATTTTTATTAAAATCTAGGGTAAAATGGCTGCGCTTTAAATGGGGCTAATCCCTCACTCACAGCCTTACTATAAGCTATATTTTGCTTTAAGCTGTATTTAACATGATATTTTGTCAATTTGATTAAAAGGTGAACCTTTTGCAAGGAACTGAACTCCAAAAATTTATAATCAACCAACTTGATGATGCTAAAGCTGAAGATATCATCACTATTGATGTTCATGAAAAATCAAGTATTACTGACCAGATGATTATCTGTTCAGGAACATCAAGCCGCCATGTAATGTCTGTAGCCGATAGATTAGTTGACGCTTGCCGTAAAAATGGTCTGATACCTCTAGGCGTTGAAGGACAAGGCGTTTCTGATTGGGTTATTGTTGATCTTGGCGAAGCTATCGTGCACATCATGCAAGACGAAAGCCGTCGCATGTATGAACTCGAAAAGCTTTGGAGCTGAGTTTGAAATTACAACTCATTGCTGTTGGTACAAAAATGCCGGACTGGGTACAGACCGGCTTTATGGATTACCTCCATCGTTTCCCCAAAGATATGCCGTTTGAATTAACGGAAATTCCAGCAGGGAAACGGGGAAAAAATGCAGATATTAAGCGAATTCTAGAAAAAGAAGGTGAGCTTATGCTCGCTGCGGTAGGTAAAGGTAATCGAATCGTTACTCTCGATATTCCCGGTGATAAATGGGATACACCAAAACTTGCTGTACAGTTAGATAAATGGAAGCAAGATGGCCGTAATGTTAGCTTGTTGATCGGTGGTCCTGAAGGCCTCTCACCTGCTTGTAAAGCAGCAGCAGAACAAAGCTGGTCACTATCTGAACTAACGCTACCTCATCCTCTCGTTCGTGTCCTTGTTGCCGAAAGTCTTTATCGGGCATGGAGTATTACGACTAATCATCCTTATCATCGGGAATAGTCAGGTTTTAATATGTTCAATATGGTAATGGGATGAAAACACAACACACCCCTTTTCGCGACCATACCGCTGAGTCTGTCTTATTTATTCGCCGGGCATTAATTGCTTTTGGCATTATTATCATTTTACTCTCTATTCTCATCACCAATTTGTATCACTTACAAATCGTACGTCATGAGGATTACCAAACTCGTTCAAATGACAATCGTATAAAATTAGTGCCTATCCCACCTAGCCGTGGAATTATTTTTGATAGAAAAGGCACCCAACTGGCTCTTAATAGTAGCTTTTATCAGCTTGAAATTGTCCCTGAAAAAGTTGATAACCTTCAAGATACCTTAGAAAAACTAAGGGATGTAGTTGGCCTCACAGATGAAGATATCACCAATTTTGAAAAAGAGCGTAAACGCTCCCGACGCTTTACCTCTATCGCCTTAAAAACTCGGCTAGATGAAGTACAAGTTGCTCGTTTTGCTGTCAATCAATACCGTTTCCCAGGTCTTGAAGTAAAAAGCTATCAACGCCGCTCATACCCCTACGGTTCTGCATTAACCCATGTTATCGGCTATGTTGCTAAAATTAATGATAAAGATGTTGAACGTCTTGATAGAGAAGGCTTATTAGCTAACTATGCGGCAAGCCATGATATTGGCAAATTAGGTATCGAGCGCTATTACGAAGATATATTGCATGGTAAAACAGGTTATGAGGAAGTTGAAGTTAACAGCCGCGGTCGCGTTATCCGTCAGCTGCATGAGCAACCGCCTCAGGCTGGACGCGATATATACTTAACTATCGATCTTGAACTGCAAACTTATATCGAAAAATTACTCACCACTAGCCGCGCCGCCGTGGTCGTCACAGACCCGCGTAATGGTGAGATACTTGCATTAGTTTCTAACCCTAGCTATGACTCCAATCTATTCGTCAATGGAATATCAAATAAAGATTATCAGGCGCTACTGACTAATCCTGATAGGCCATTAATAAATAGAACAACTCAAGGTCTCTATCCACCTGCGTCAACCGTTAAACCGTTTATTTCAGTAGCTGCATTGAGTGAAAAAGTCATTACGCCAAACACCACGATTTTTGACCCGGGTTGGTGGCAACTTCCAGGCTCCGAGAAACGTTATCGTGACTGGAAACGTTGGGGACATGGCAAACTAAATGTGATGAAATCCATCATTGAATCTGCGGATACATTTTTTTACCAAGTCGCCTATGACATGGGAATTGACCGATTATCAGCCTGGATGACGCGATTTGGCTTTGGTACCTATACCGGTATTGATCTACTAGAAGAATATTCTGGCATAATGCCAACTCGTGAATGGAAACAAAATCGCTATAAAAAGCCTTGGTATCAAGGTGATACTATCCCTGTAGGCATTGGACAAGGCTATTGGACTGCGACGCCAATTCAAATGTCTAAAGCATTGATGACGTTAATTAATGATGGGCAAGTCAAAACACCTCACTTACTGTATGGTACCAAATTAGGTAATGCTATGGTGCCATATGAAGATAAAGAAACTACGCAAATAGGTGATATCCATTCTGGGTTTTGGGAACTGGCCAAACAAGGCATGTATGGCGTTGCAAATGCACCAAACGGCACCGGACGTCGTAGCTTTATTGGTACGCCTTATAAAGTTGCGGCCAAGTCAGGTACCGCTCAAGTCTTTAGCTATGAAACCTACAATGCGAGCAAGCTTTCAGAACATTTACGCGACCATAAACTAATGATTGCCTATGCACCTTATGACAAGCCGACTATCGCTGTAGCCATTATCCTTGAAAATGGTGGTGCAGGTCCGGCTGTAGGCGATCTTGTTCGTCAAATATTCGACCATGTACTTTTAGGTGATAATACCACGCAAGTTAAAAGCTCAGAGGCTAGCGCTGAGGAAGACCGTTAACTCTATGATGATAAATGAAATAATATGACAGACGATAAGAAAAAAATATCGCTATCAATGCGTCTCCACATTGATTTGCCTATGTTATTGATCATACTTGCCTTACTCGCCTACAGTGCTTTTATTATGTGGAGTGCAAGTGGTCAAGACGTCGATATGATGGAAAGAAAGTTAGGGCAAATCGCAACTGGCTTTATTGTCATGATTGTTATGGCTCAAATTCCACCACGTATGTATGAAAATTGGGCACCTCATTTATTTATTTTTTGTGTCATTTTATTGATTTTTGTAGATGTATTTGGGCAAATCAGTAAAGGCGCACAACGCTGGCTTGATTTAGGTTTTATTCGCTTTCAACCATCTGAAATTGCAAAAATTGCCGTTCCTCTCATGGTTGCTCGATTTATGAACCGAGATGTTTGCCCTCCTTCATTCAAAAATACGATGATAGCGCTAGTGCTGATTTTTGTACCGACTTTACTCGTCGCAGCACAACCCGATCTTGGTACGTCTATTTTAGTTGCAGCCTCAGGCCTGTTCGTTCTTTTTCTTGCCGGTATGAGTTGGCGATTGATCACTGTCGCGGCCGTCGCACTCGCCGCATTTATTCCTTTGTTATGGTTCTTCTTGATGCATGGCTATCAAAGAGCTCGCGTCATGATGTTACTCGACCCAGAAACCGATCCGTTAGGCGCTGGATACCATATTATCCAATCTAAAATAGCAATTGGCTCTGGTGGATTAATGGGGAAAGGTTGGTTACAAGGAACACAATCACAGCTAGAATTTTTGCCCGAAAGACATACCGACTTTATTTTTGCAGTATTAGCCGAAGAGCTCGGACTGATAGGTGTATTAATTCTACTTGCACTATATATGCTTCTAATTATTAGAGGATTATATATTGCAGCAAGTGCGCAAAACACATTTGGCCGTGTTATGGTTGGTGGCTTAATATTAATTCTTTTTGTCTACGTGTTTGTCAATATTGGTATGGTCAGTGGTATATTACCTGTCGTCGGCGTTCCTCTTCCACTTGTAAGTTATGGGGGATCGGCCTTGATTGTGTTAATGGCTGGGTTCGGTATTATCATGTCTATCCATACACACCGAAAATTTCTTTCTAAAAGTTTATAATATGAGGCTTAGTATGCGTTTACAATGGATTATACTTGGCATCACAGCCACGCTACTGGCGGGCTGTGTCAATGAAGAGCCCAAGCAACCCACAAATGTACCTACAAATGTGCAAACACAAGATGTGCTTGGCGCAGAACCTCATTATGAGCCTTATCACCCAACGGCAAATAGCGACTACCAACGTAATGGTCAACAATATCAAGTTGTTCGCGACCCATCACAATTTTCACAAGTTGGTTACGCCTCTATCTATGGCACTGAATCCGCAGGAAATATGACTGCGATCGGTGAGCGAATTAATCCTGCTGAGCTAACCGCCGCTCACCCAACACTGCCAATACCAAGTTATGTGCGTATCACCAATATGATGAATGGCCGTATGATGGTAGTGCGTGTCAATGACCGCGGCCCTTATGTTCAAGGTAAAAGCATTGCACTTTCTCGTGCTACTGCTGATCGCTTAAATTTGATGCCGACGACACGCATCAAAATTGATGCCATCCAAGTTGCTCAAGATGGTTCATTATCAGGGCCAGGAACCGTGGGTTCTAATTTTATTAAGCAAAGTTATGCGCTGCCAGGTAGACCACAACTCGGAGCAGGCCCAATGGGCACCCCAGTAATGGAAAATTTACCTACACCAGAAAATGCATTGCCTGTTCAACAACCTAGTGAACCTATGCAGCCGACGATGCCTGATATGGCACTGAAAACACCGGAGCCTGAGACTGCACCACAAGCCGCAGCCACTGAAACAGTGCCTGAACGTGGTTTCTTAGTCCAAGCAGGTGCAATTAGCAGCCAAGATAATGCGAATAAAATGCTCAATGATTTGAAAAATCAATTTGGTGTACCCGGACGTTTGCAACCCTATAACGGTATTTATCGCGTTCAATTAGGGCCATTTACCAGTAGAGAAAAAGCGGTCGAAATCCAAGGTCGCCTACAATCTGAAAGAAATCAAGCATCCATGGTGGTTGCCCCTTAGAATGAGTCATATACTCTACATAATTCAAGTTGTATGGCAATAACCAATAAAACCATACAACTTGAAAGATGACAGGTATAAACTAACGTAAAATTATTGGCGCAAAGCAAGTACTTCTTTTATCCATCCCAGCACTTTTGCTACACTGCGCCTCCTTGTGTTTACCGAATTTCGGATGTAATGATACAACCATGAAAAATGTCTCCCCATCACGCATCGCGCGTCAGGCTTTACTGGGTTCTGCGCTGCTGTTTGTTACTGTCACTACTGCCAATGCAAATGAAGCTTTTCCAAATACATCAATACCCGCAGTCCCTAATATTGATGCGGAAGCTTATATCTTAATTGATTATAATTCAGGGAAAGTCCTCGCTGAAAATAATGCGGATCAACGTCGCGATCCCGCCAGCTTAACTAAAATGATGACAAGTTACGTTATCGGTCAAGCTATCAAATCAGGAAAAATCGGTGCCAATGATATGGTTACCGTCAGTGAAAATGCATGGGCAACAGGCAATCCTGTTTTTAAGGGCTCTTCATTGATGTTCCTAAAACCAGGTGACCGAGTGAGTGTCGCGCAACTGACGCGTGGCATTAACTTGCAATCAGGTAACGATGCTTGCGTCGCAATGGCAGATTATGTCGCAGGGGATCAAACTAACTTTGTTCAATTAATGAATGGCTACGTCGGCAAACTTGGTTTAAAAAACACCCATTTTGAAACTGTGCATGGCTTAGATGCTGATGGCCAATATAGCTCTGCTCGTGATATGGCATTGATTGGGCAAGCGCTTGTTCGTGACGTCCCCGAAGAATACGAAATCTATAAAGAAAAAGAATTCACCTTTAACAATATCCGTCAAACCAACCGCAATGGTTTATTATGGGATAAGAGCCTAGCCGTTGATGGCATCAAAACAGGCCATACCAATGCGGCGGGTTATAACTTAGTTGCATCCGCTACCGATGGTGATATGCGTTTAATTTCGGTTGTTATGGGTGGAAAAAGTAGCAAAGGTCGCGATACCGAAAGTAAAAAATTGCTGACTTACGGTTTTCGCTTCTATGAAACAGTAAAACCACTACAAGCTGGTGTTGAATTTGCAACAGCACCCGTATGGTTTGGTGATGACAGTGAAGTGAAATTAGGCGTGACCGAAGATCTGTTCCTGACGATCCCTCGCGGCCGCTTGAAAGATTTGAAAGCTAGCTATGAATTAACTAACACGGAATTAGAAGCTCCACTCACCAAAGGCCAACAAGTGGGCGTGATTAGCTTCCAATTAGATGGTAAAACAGTTGAGCAACATCCGTTAGCTGTCTTAAAAAATGTTGAAGAAGGTGGCTTTTTCAGTCGGTTAATTGATTACATTAAACTGATGTTTCACCGCTGGTTCAGCTAACCCTTGAATTGAGATTAAGTTAACCCCATATATTAAGGTATCTTAAAGCCTGTCATTAAACTGACAGGCGCTATTTATCGAAAATTAGGAGTGCCCATGAAAACCAAATTAGGTGAACTGCTTGATTTCCCATGCCCGCTGACTTACAAAGTAATGGGTGTGGCACATCCTGAGTTAGTTGATCAGGTTGTAGAAGTCGTTCAACGCCATGCTCCGGGTGATTATTCCCCAGAAGTTAAACCGAGCAGTAAAGGCACTTATCACTCTGTATCGATAACTATCAATGCGACACATATCGAACAAGTTGAAACTTTATATACTGAGTTAGGTGCATTAGAACTCGTTAAAGTTGTCCTTTAATTAGTTGGCATTAAAAAGAAAACCGAATAGACCATCTTGGCTATTCGGTTTTTTCGTTATTATCGTCTAATCTAAATTTGCCATCCGCACCCAAATAACAAATTTACAACAAGACAAACTGGCGATATAAATTTTGCAGCGTTATACTGCCCACAAATCACAGATCACAAACCGCTTGGATGTTAAAACTTTGTCAGAAAGAAACATAATCATACGTCAATTAGGGCTTGCGCCTTATCAGGATGTTTCTGATGCGATGCACCAGTTTACGGAATCTCGTCATCAAGATACATGTGATGAGGTATGGCTCGTTGAGCACCCTCCCGTTTTTACCCAAGGCCAAGCTGGAAAAGCAGAGCATGTTATCGCTCCCGGTGATATCCCTGTCATTCAAAGTGATAGAGGTGGACAAGTGACCTATCATGGGCCTGGTCAACAAGTGATGTATGTCATGATTGATTTAAAACGCAATAAAATCGGCGTTCGTGAATTAGTGACTGCACTTGAAAATACCATAGTGAAAACCCTTGCTCATTTTCATATCGAAGCCTATCCGCGCCCCGATGCGCCAGGAGTTTATGTGAATGGTGATAAAATTTGTTCTTTAGGTTTACGCATAAGACAAGGCTGTTCATTTCATGGTTTAGCATTAAATATCCATATGGATCTTGAACCGTTCAATCGTATAAATCCTTGTGGTTATAGCGAATTAAAAATGACACAGATTAAAGCTCTAGCTCCAGAAACATCATTAAATGATGTTCAACCTGTGCTAATTAAACAATTCTGTGACACACTAGGATTTCATATTGTTCAATAATAATGCTATAATTTTTTAACATTTTTCAAATAAATTTTAATGGATAGGTAACAGATCCTTATAAACTCGAATGATCAATACCTATAATTCTAGTCTGGTAAATATAAGCATTAGAACCTGTCCATCAGCTCAAAAAATAACTGGAACCGGCATATTATGAGTAAACCCATTCTGATAGAACGCGGAATTAAATATCGTGACGCCGATAAAATGGCGCTGATCCCAGTCAAAAACGTCGTTACCGAACGTGAAGAGATTCTACGTAAACCTGACTGGATGAAAATTAGGTTACCTGCTGACTCAACTCGCATCCAAGGCATTAAAGCTGCCATGCGTAAAAATGGCCTGCATTCTGTTTGTGAAGAAGCCTCATGTCCTAACCTTTCTGAATGTTTTAATCATGGTACTGCCACATTCATGATTTTAGGCGCGATTTGTACCCGCCGCTGCCCGTTTTGTGACGTTGCCCATGGTCGCCCGAACGCGCCAGATGCCAATGAACCTGCAAAACTTGCACAAACAATTAAAGATATGGCATTACGTTACGTTGTTATCACTTCTGTTGACCGTGATGATCTTCGTGATGGTGGAGCTCAACACTTTGCTGACTGCATTAGCGCTATTCGTGAAAAAAGCCCTAATATCAAAATTGAAACATTGGTGCCCGACTTCAGAGGTCGAATGGATCGTGCATTAGAAATATTAACCGCAACGCCACCTGATGTATTCAATCATAACCTTGAAAATGTCCCACGGGTTTATCGCCAAGTCCGCCCCGGCGCAAACTATGATTGGTCATTAAAATTACTGGAAAAATTCAAAGAAGCGCACCCTGACATTCCGACCAAATCAGGTCTTATGGTTGGGTTAGGTGAAACAAACGCAGAAATTGTCGAAGTTATGCGCGATTTACGTCGCCATGGCGTCACCATGCTGACACTTGGACAATATTTACAGCCAAGTCGTCACCACCTGCCTGTAAAACGCTATGTAAGCCCTGCTGAGTTTGATGAAATGAAAGATGAAGCAATGGCTATGGGTTTTACCCACGCAGCCTGTGGGCCATTTGTACGCTCTTCTTACCATGCTGATCTACAAGCTAAGGGTGAAGAAGTTAAATAATGGGCAAGCCTGTTCATTCAGGCTTTTTAACTACCTACCAATAACGAACTTTTCGCACTGAATTTTAGATAATAAAAAACTCGCTCCGATATTAACCAGAGCGAGTTGATAGCTGTTCGTTTTAGTTGTTTAAATTACAGAGCGACAACGTTAACAGCAGATGGGCCTTTAGCACCTTCAGTGATTTCAAATTCAACTCTCTGACCTTCAGCTAAGGTTTTGAAACCGTCGCTTGTAATAGCAGAAAAGTGAACGAACACATCTTTGCTACCATCTTCTGGAGTGATAAAACCGAAACCTTTAGACTCGTTGAACCACTTAACGTTACCTTTAACTTTAGACATCAAATATTACCTTTAAAATAAAATAGACACACGATGTATCATGCTCAGTACATCAGATATCTAAGTAACTTGTCTACAACCTAGATCACGAAAATTGATAAAAAATGCAAAAAAATATTATTTATAGGTTTAATTGCCTTTAAATCGACCAATTATTCTTATCGATGGTCATTTTATCGCCCATTAAAATCGTCAAGAGTTAATTATTTAGACATTACTTCTCATGATTGAGCAACCAACCTTTAATATCCAACCCTCCAGTATACCCCACTAGCTTTCCATCATGCCCTAATACCCGATGACAAGGGACAATTAGCGAAATTGGATTACGTGAATTAGCCATTCCAACCGCACGGCAATAATTAACAGAACCTAATTTTAGCGCCAAATCTTTATAGCTCCAACGCTCGCCATAAGGTATATCACTAAGATGTTGCCATACTTTTTTTTGAAACTCAGTTCCCTGTGGATTTAATGTCACCGTAAAAAACTTTCTTTTGTGACTAAAATATTCTTTTAATTCTTTAGCGCATAGCTTGGAATGCACGTTTTTTTGCTCTTTTTCCGTTTTTTCATCCACAAAATAGAGGCTGGTTATCCCTACATCATCAGCCGCAATATGTATCCACGGTTTAGGAAATTTTTCCGGTGAAGCTAAATATTGATGATACATATTATCTCCTTAGTTGGATTCAATTACCTGAATGTATATACAGTTATAAACTGTGTCATTTCTACTTTGCAATAATCTTTTTTCTCAGTGTGATTAATTGCACCATCAAGCGCATTATTTTTTATTCTCAATGTTAATAACAACCTAGCTGATAATTAGAATAATTATCATTCAATATTTTATTCGCACTATATATTGTGTGGTTGATAAATTTTAAATCTATATATAGTATTTATCCATAAGTAACACTCTTCCTAATACTTTCAAAAAATGAAACGGTGACTAACATGGCTCAGATTATCATTTATAGTAAACCCAACTGCGTTCAGTGTAATGCTACCTATCAAGCCCTCGACAGAAAAAGCATTCCTTACCAAATTATTGACCTTACTTTAGATATTCAAGCCTTTGAACTGGTTAAGCGATTAGGCTACCAGCAAGTCCCAGTGGTCATTGTTGGCGATCAACATTGGTCAGGTTTTCGTCCTGATATGATAAACGGCCTAGTTTCTTAGGAATTGAAATGACAAACCAATCATTAATCTACTTTTCGAGTCGCTCGGGTAATTGTCATCGTTTTGTTGAAAAACTTGCGATACCCGCTACTCGATTATTAATAGGTGATGAAGGTAAACCACTTATCGCAACTCAACCCTTTGTTTTACTTCTTCCAACCTATGGAGGAGGAGGAACACAAGGCGCCGTCCCCAAAGAAGTTATTCGGTTTTTAAATATTGAATCAAATCGATTACTTATTCGAGGTGTTATTGCCGCAGGCAATACTAATTTTGGCGAGGGCTATGCGATTGCAGGAGACATTATTTCCCAAAAGTGTCATGTCCCCTACCTTTACCGATTTGAACTGTTAGGAACGCAGCGTGACGTCGAATCTGTACGTGATGGACTGCATTCCTTCTGGCTACATACCCAAAACTAGAGTTATTCCCAATGGATAAAATACAAAATACAACGACGGTTGATTATCACGCACTCAATGCCATGCTAAATCTATATGATAGCGAAGGACATATTCAATTTGATAAAGACAAAGAAGCCGCTCATCATTATTTTCGTCAGCATGTTAATCAAAACACCGTGTTTTTCCATGATTTAAAAGAGAAACTTGATTTTTTGGTCAATGAAAATTATTACGAAGCGCAAGTGTTAGCACAATATGACTTTAAATTTATTAAAAAATTATTCAAACAGGCCTACGCTCATAAGTTTCGTTTCCAAACTTTTTTAGGTGCTTTTAAGTATTACACCAGCTACACATTAAAAACCTTTGACGGTAAACGCTATCTTGAACGTTATGAAGACCGTGTTTGCATGGTCGCCCTGACACTCGCCCAAGGTTCTATATCGCTAGCTTCCCTTTTAGTTGATGAAATGATTAGTGGCCGCTTCCAACCTGCGACCCCCACGTTCCTTAATTGTGGAAAAAAACAGCGAGGTGAGTTGATTTCCTGTTTTCTATTACGCATAGAGGACAATATGGAATCTATTGGCCGCTCAGTTAACTCAGCGTTGCAATTATCTAAACGCGGTGGCGGTGTCGCATTTTTGATGACCAATTTACGGGAACAAGGCGCACCAATAAAGTTTATTGAAAACCAATCTTCAGGTGTTGTTCCTGTGATGAAAATGCTTGAAGATGCCTTTTCTTACGCGAATCAATTAGGTGCGCGCCAAGGTGCTGGAGCTGTTTATTTACATGCTCATCACCCTGACATTATGCGATTTTTAGACACGAAACGCGAAAATGCAGATGAAAAAATTCGAATAAAAACACTGTCTTTAGGTGTTGTTATTCCAGATATCACATTCCAGCTTGCAAAAGATAATGAAGATATGTACCTGTTCTCGCCTTACGATGTTGAGCGCGTTTATGGTGTGCCAATGTCTGAAATAAGTGTTTCAGACAAATATTATGAAATGGTCAATAATAAAGCGATAAAAAAATTTAAGATAAACGCCCGAGAATTCTTCCAAACTATAGCCGAAATACAATTTGAATCAGGCTACCCTTATATTTTATTTGAAGATACCGCTAACCGTGCGAATCCAATTGCGGGTCGGATTAACATGAGTAACCTGTGTTCAGAAATACTGCAAGTAAATCGCCCAAGTCTTTATGAAGATGATTTAAGTTATAAAGAAATAGGGAAAGATATTAGCTGTAATCTAGGTTCGATGAATATTGCCAACACAATGGATTCTGACAATTTTGCCATATCTATTGAAACTGCAATTAGAGCACTATCTGCCGTTTCTGACATGAGTGATATCCGTTCAGTACCTTCCATTGCTCAAGGTAACCGACAATCTCATGCTATTGGCCTTGGTCAAATGAACTTGCATGGTTACCTTGCTAGAGAACATATTTATTATGGATCTGAGCAAGCTCTCGATTTTACTAATATTTATTTTTATACCGTCACTTATCACGCTTTGAAAACCTCAAACCAATTAGCGATTGAGCGCCAAGAAGCTTTTCTCGGTTTTGAACAGTCAACTTATGCGACTGGTGAGTATTTTGATAAATATATCAACCAAGTCTGGTTACCAAAGACACAAACCGTTCAAGAACTATTCCGACGTTCGGGTATCGAAATACCAACACAAGAAGATTGGCACAATCTAAAACAGTCAATAATAACTCATGGGATTTACAACCAAAACCTACAAGCGATTCCACCAACAGGATCGATTTCTTATATCAATAATTCAACATCCAGTATTCATCCTATCGTATCGCGTATTGAGATCCGTAAAGAAGGAAAAATTGGACGCGTCTACTATCCCGCCCCCTTTATGAATAATGAAAACCTTGAATACTACCAAGATGCTTATCATATCGGTCCTGAAAAAATTATTGATACCTATGCCGTCGCGACACAGCATGTAGACCAAGGTTTATCATTGACACTATTTTTTAAAGACGATGCAACAACAAGAGATATAAACCGCGCCCAAATTTATGCGTGGAAAAAAGGAATCAAAACCTTGTATTACATTCGGCTACGTCAAACTGCCCTTGAAGGTACTGAAGTTGAAGGTTGTGTGTCTTGCTCACTGTAAAAGGAAAAATAGGTATGACTACCCACACATCTAATGGCCCAATTAAGGCTATCAATTGGAATCGTATCCAAGACGATAAAGATCTCGAGGTTTGGAATCGTCTCACCACCAATTTTTGGTTACCCGAAAAAATTCCGTTATCAAATGATACACCTTCTTGGAATACATTGACTCCCCCTGAACAAAAACTAACCATTCGTGTTTTTACGGGGCTAACGTTATTAGATACACTGCAAAATACGGTCGGTGCGCCTTGCTTAATGGCTGATGCTCAAACCCCTCATGAAGAAGCGGTGTTATCTAATATTAGCTTTATGGAAGCAGTACACGCTCGCTCTTACAGTTCTATATTTTCAACCTTATGCTCCACCGCCGATGTCGATGATGCCTATCGTTGGAGTGAGGAAAATACTGCATTACAAAACAAAGCTAAAATCATTCTGTCTTACTATTGCGACTCACATCCTCTTAAGAAAAAAATTGCCAGTGTATTTTTAGAATCATTCCTGTTTTATTCCGGTTTTTATTTACCTATGCATTGGTCAAGCAGAGGAAAATTGACCAATACAGCAGACTTAATTAGGCTAATTATAAGAGACGAGGCAATACACGGATATTATATTGGCTATAAGTTCCAAAAATCTTTATTACAATATGATGAGACCACTCAGAATGAAATTAAAGACTTCACATTTTCATTATTATTTGACTTATATGAAAATGAAGTTAAGTACACTCAAGAATTATATGACACGGTAGGATGGTCTGAAGATGTCAAAAAATTCCTTCATTATAATGCAAACAAAGCGCTAATGAATTTAGGCTATGAAGCCTTATTTCCGGATACAGTGACTGATGTGAGTGCAGCAATATTATCTGCACTTTCACCTGATGCAAATGAAAATCATGATTTCTTCTCTGGATCAGGCTCTTCATATATCATAGGTAAAGCTGTAAGCACAGAAGATGATGATTGGAATTTTTAATCAATTAATTTAATTGACATCTAAGTACAGAAAAAGCCAAAAATCATATCTTACTGAATAATAAAAATATTATTTGGTAAGATTTTTTTGGCTCAAAAAATAACCTAATATCATCGGTATTTATATATTATTTTGTCAAATAACTCATTTTTAATGAGCTATTTAGGTAAGGAGTGGTGATGTACTAGCTAAATTCGCACAAATAACATTAATAATTTTAATGATTAACGTGATTTGATAAAGTTTTTTACACCTATTAAGTAACACCCTATTTAGATTTTCATTGGTTTAACACCTTATCTAATTCAACAAAAAAAATAAATAATGCTCATTTAATAAATATAAGCTCAACAGCAAGTTATCACTATATATTGATGATACTAGCATTAACTATTTAGTATCTAAATCAATTATTCATATCAATAATTAACACTCAAATAATGAGTGTTTTTTTTGATTAATTATGCTTAACCTAGGGTTGTCAGAGTTTTTTATTATGCTAGGTTATATTGCTGACAAAAATTATTAATACTTTCATGAGAGGAAATTAAATTAAAGCGATAATAGCTAAATAAATAGTAGCTAACTAATAATATAAAAAGGAATCTCTGCCCTGATAATTTTCAAAGATAGAAACAGCAGTTATTAACATTTTTATTTTTTAATCTGTAATTATTGAATTAGTAACATTCGATACAGGCTATCTTTTTCTGTTCAAATGAAAATTGGGTAAATAATGTATGGCAATAAAATTAGAAGTTAAAAATTTATATAAAATATTTGGGGAAGCTCCTGATCAAGCTTTTAAGCTTTTAGAATCAGGTATGAATAAAGATGATATCTTTGAAAAAACGGGTCTAACCGTTGGTGTTCAAGATGTGAATCTGGCGATTGAAGAAGGCGAAATCTTTGTTGTTATGGGGCTTTCTGGTTCAGGGAAATCCACGTTGGTGCGCCTCCTCAATCGCCTGATTGAACCCACTATTGGCCAAGTATTGATTGATGGCGAAGATATTGCCAGTATCTCTGATAAAGCACTTCGAGAAGTCAGACGTACAAAAATCAGTATGGTATTCCAATCTTTCGCACTCATGCCGCATATGAATGTAATTGATAACACTGCTTTCGGTATGGAATTATCCGGTATCTCAAAAGAAGAACGCCATAAAAAAGCTATGGATGCGCTTCTTCAAGTTAACTTAGATAAATGGGCGCACTCCTATCCCGATGAATTATCTGGCGGAATGCGACAACGCATCGGCCTTGCAAGAGCACTCGCAAATGATCCTGATATTCTGTTAATGGATGAGGCATTTTCAGCCCTTGACCCGCTAATCAGAACAGAAATGCAGGATGAACTCCTATCTTTACAAGGCGACAAACAGCGCACCATTGTGTTCATTTCTCATGATCTTGATGAAGCCATGCGAATTGGTGACAGAATTGCCATCATGCAAGGGGGTATCGTTGTTCAAGTAGGTACTCCGGATGAAATTCTTAATAATCCGGCAAATGATTATGTCAGAACCTTCTTTCGTGGTGTTGATGTTAGCCAAGTTTTTAGTGCCAAAGACATCGCTCGTAGACGCCCTAATGCACTTCTTCATGTTGCGCCAGGCTTCGGTCCTCGCTCAGCCCTTAAAGTGCTCAACGATGAAGACCGCTATCACGGGTATTTAATCTCCCGAGGTCATACTTTTGCAGGTGTCGTCTCAGTAGAATCTCTCGAAAAAGCATTGCACGATAAAACCGGTATCGAAGCCGCCATTTTAACAGATATAGATCCCATTCAAGGCGATACTCCGCTTAATGAAGTTATCTCAACAATTGCACAAGCTCCCTGCGCCGTTCCTGTCATCAATGACAAAAATCGCTATTTAGGCGTGATATCAAAAGGAATGCTGCTACAAGCGCTAGATAAAGAGACGCCAAATGAGCAATAAAAATAACGCACAGACCACCGATCAGCAGCAAGTGAATGATTACCAAGATCCATGGGCTGATACGCAAGCAACCACAGCATCACCGCAAACTAATACACAAGAAGCGCCTCCTGCCGACGATCCTTGGTCGTCAAGCTCTGATACAACGAGTACATCAGGTGACGATCCTTGGGGTACAGCTTCAAGTACAGATGCTCCAACAGATACTGGTTCAAGTGATTGGCTAGATGCAGCTCCCACTGACAGCATCACCCCTGAACACTTTAATATTATGGATCCGTTTCAACACACGCTGATCCCTTTAGATTCATGGGTTGCTCATGGTATTGATTGGATAGTGCTGCATTTTCGCCCACTATTCCAAGGAATACGTATCCCTATTGACTTTACCTTAAGTGGTTTTGAACAATTTCTAACATCGATGCCCTCTCCTGTTGCAATCATTTTATTTACGCTCTTAACATGGCAATTAGCAGGTCGAGTGATGGGTGTGACAACCTTTGTCTCAATGATAGCCATAGGCGCTATTGGGGCTTGGTCTGAGGCGATGGTGACTTTATCCCTCGTGCTGACTTCTCTATTTTTTTGTATCGTTATAGGGCTTCCCCTTGGTATTTGGCTAGCTCGCAGCGATAAAGCTGCCAAAATTATTCGACCACTCCTTGATGCAATGCAAACTACACCAGCTTTTGTGTATTTAGTACCCATTGTCATGTTATTCGGTATTGGTAATGTTCCCGGGGTCGTCGTGACAATTATCTTTGCGCTACCACCGATAATCCGCTTAACCATATTGGGTATTAAACAAGTTCCCGCAGATTTAGTTGAAGCGGCGGAATCTTTCGGTGCTAGCCCACGACAAATGCTGTTTAAAGTGCAGCTTCCTCTTGCCATGCCAACCATTATGGCTGGCGTCAACCAAACCTTGATGTTGGCGCTTTCAATGGTTGTTATTGCCTCAATGATTGCAGTTGGTGGACTTGGACAAATGGTACTACGCGGAATAGGCCGTCTCGATATGGGTCTCGCTTCTGTCGGAGGTGTCGGTATCGTGATATTGGCGATTGTATTAGACCGCTTCACACAATCGTTAGGGAAAGATACGCGTAATAAAACATCCACACGCTGGTATCAAAAAGGGCCTATCGGGTTAATTGCTCGCCCATTCTGTAAAAAAGCAGATAAATAGTTAGAAAAGTAACAATTTCCTCCATTCACAATAGGGTCGTTAACACGTCCCTTAGCTTGCAAGCACAAGCTGCGAAATAAAACAGAGGTAACAATAATGTATAAGTTAACAATGAAAAAACCAATAATTATAGCATCTGCACTTACAGCGATCCTTACCGTGCCCCTTGCAGGCGCAGCCGATCTTCCCGGTAAAGGAATCAAAATCAGTCCTGTTCAAAGTACAATTAGCGAAGAAACCTTTCAAACTTTATTAGTGGCTAAAGCACTTGAACAATTAGGCTATGACATCGACTCAATTAAAGAAGTCGACTACAACGTTGCATACGCTTCCATTGCCAATGGTGACGCCACTTATCTCGCCACCAGCTGGGTTCCTTTGCATAATGCTCAATATGATGCCGCGGGTGGAGACAAAGTCTTTTATCGCCAAGGTAATTACGTAACAAATGCTGCTCAAGGCTATTTAATCGATAAAAAAACAGCCGAAAAATACAACATAACCAACGTCGAGCAACTTAAAGATCCTAAAATCGCCAAAATATTTGATGCGAATGGTAATGGAAAAGCTGATTTAACGGGTTGTAACCCGGGCTGGGGTTGTGAAGCAGCAATTAATAATCATTTAAAAGCCTATAACTTAGAAAAAACCGTCGATCATAATCAAGGAAACTATGCAGCGATGATGGCTGATACCATTACGCGCTATAAAGAAGGCAAACCTATCTTTTATTACACTTGGACCCCTTACTGGATCAGTGATGTGCTAAAACCGGGTCGTGATGTCGTTTGGTTAGAAGTTCCGTTCTCTTCAATGCCTAACGGCGAGAAAACTGATACGGCACTACCGAATGGTAAAAACTATGGTTTCCCACCAAATACCATGCACATTGTCGCGAACAAAAAATGGGCAGCAGATAACCCAGCCGCCGCTAAGCTATTTGAAATTATGAAACTACCAATTTCAGATATTAATGCGCAAAATCTAAGAATGCATAATGGGGAATCGTCTCAAGCTGATATTCAACGTCATACCAATGCTTGGATTAAAGCGCATCAATCTACCTTTGATGGTTGGGTTGAGCAGGCTCGCCAAGCAGCGAAATAGTTTAATTTTGACTTAATAATCAAAGCCATTTTCAAATTGAAGATGGCTTTTTTATTATCAACAACCAATCAATAAATATTTCCCCCAAAAAAATCGCCCCATTTCCTCTTTTTATCAATAACAAAAAACGATAATCAAGCTTAAATTATAGATATAATGGATTGTTAAAATTATTACCCTCCTATAACTTGAAGTCAGGGCGATATACATACCCTAAATAATTCAAGTTATAGGTAGGCGGCAAATGAATGAGTCACAAGGAGCATACATCAGTATGTGACTTGGG
>NZ_JBQDNB010000026.1:0-17148 GCF_052096715.1 Providencia sp. | reverse complement strand
AGGTAGGCGGCAAATGAATGAGTCACAAGGAGCATACATCAGTATGTGACTTGGGATCATGAGTGAAGCCAACACCCCTACAACTTGAAGTATGACGGGTATGAACACAGAATTGACGAAAGGCCTCACCATCTTGATGGCAATCGCAACGGGACTAGTCGTTGCGAGTAACTACTATGCACAACCGCTATTAGAAACCATTGCTACACAATTTAATTTAACGACCAATATGGCAGGATTTATCGTCACTGCTGCGCAATTGGGCTATGCTGCGGGTTTGTTTTTTTTAGTGCCTTTGGGCGATCTATTTGAGCGCAAACGCCTTATTTTAATCATGACTTCACTCTCTGCGATCGGCTTACTTATTACAGCGCTTTCTAGTCATGTCTGGCAGATTTTATTAGGGACTGCATTAACTGGATTATTTTCTGTTGTTGCTCAAATTTTGATCCCTATGGCGGCGTCAATCGCGAAGCCAAGCCAACGAGGTAAAGCCGTTGGTATCATCATGAGTGGGTTATTGCTAGGAATATTATTGGCAAGAACCGTATCTGGAGCTGTTGCAACTGTCGGTGGTTGGCGTGCTATTTACTTTGTTGCTTTTGGATTATTGATGATCTTAATGATAGTTCTTGCAGTCAAACTACCTCGATATCACCAAAAAACTGACCTTAATTATTTCCAATTAATTGGTTCTATTGGCCGTTTATTTTGCAGCACTCCTGTTCTGGTTACACGAGGTCTACTTGGTACCCTTTCTTTTGCTAATTTCGGCCTATTGTGGACTGCAATGGCATTTTTACTTGCTAGTCCACCCTTTAATTATTCTGAAGGCACAATCGGCCTTTTCGGATTAGTTGGTGCTGCCGGCGCATTAATGGCATCACAAGCAGGTCATTTAGTCGATAAAGGTAAAGGAAAATGGCTCACAACCCTTGGACTTACTTTATTATTACTTTCTTGGATACCTATCGCTTTCGCAAAATACTCTCTTGTCGCTTTCATTATTGGTGTTTTAGTCCTCGACCTTGCGGTACAAGCTGTTCATGTCACCAACCAAAGTACTTTGTACCGTATTTTGCCTGACGCACGTAATCGCCTCACCGCTGGCTATATGACAAGCTATTTTATTGGCGGTGCACTCGGTTCACTATTGTCTGGCTATGCCTATGAACATGGTGGCTGGGAAGGTGTTGCCATTGCAGGTATTATTTTAACGCTCATTAGTTTAGTAGTTTGGGCAATCGGTATCCGATTTGATCCAACCATATCCCCCTCAGATGAAACCTAAATTACTGTATTCAGATCAGGTCATCGCATCTATCGATAGGATGCTATGACCTAACTTCACACATAAAAAATCATAATATATTACTACTTAATCTCATACTTAAATTCAGCTTAAAACTATTTTTTTCATGATTTGAGAACTCAATTAATGATAAATAATTATGTAGTGTTATAGTTTCGCTAGCAAAATTTAACAAATGACACAGTTAAACAAAAGATATGCCTTAATAAGACGCTATAATTATTACTTACTGACCTTATTGTTTCGATGAAAAACAATAAATACTCAAGTTAAATCTACGTATTTTCGCTTAATTTATAGTAAATGCCATCTGCATTGTAATGCTTAAGTAACAAAAAAAGTGGTATTAAGTTAATGCAATGTGATTATATATTGTTTTATATGATTTTATTTGATATGTAAATTCTGACTATTTCATCAGTTTTTAACGCTATATGTGTGAAAAAAACAGTTTATTTTAATTACGCTATACTGAAACGCGTAATTTACATTCACAATATTTATGAATGATGTATCATTATCAAAATAAAATTGATGATATCAATTAAGTATAATTGCTAATTTTATCTTTTAATATACCATTTATATGGTTGATGACAGTTGTAATCTTACCAACTGAAACTAATAAGGTATCCAAATAATGGAAAGTTCATTTACACCGACTGAATCGCTATTAAACGCTCGTGTTGAACAACAAAAGTTACTCAACAAAGAAATTCCAGATAATGAAATTTTATTAACTCGTCTTAGTATGCATGTTCATGGCAAGCTACTTGATTCTCGTAATAACATGTTAAGATCTCAAGGTATCAATGAAACACTATTTATGGCTTTAATGATCCTTGATACTAAAGATACTGGCAGTATTCAACCGTCAGAGCTTAGTGCGGCTCTCGGTTCTTCTCGCACCAATGCAACACGGATTGCTGATGAATTAGAAAAGCATGGATGGATAGAACGCAAAGAAAGCCATAACGATAGACGCTGCCTGCATCTTCATCTGACTGAGAAAGGTTCTGAATTTTTAAATGGATTATTACCTCCTCAGCATGAAGCATTAATTGAAATTTGGTCAGTATTAGATGTAGATGAAAAACAACAACTTAGTAAATTAATGCGCAAGTTGCTTAACAAGCTCGATAACATAAAAAATTAATTCGACGATTAACCATTCATTTTATATGGTTAATGTATTTGAGCCTAATCTAGGCTCAATAACAAAAAAAGACTGTTCAGTGCCTAATATTTCATTATTCTTCTACCTTATGCTTTACGTTACCCCATCAAGTAAAAACATAATTTGTAGTCTCAGTTTCCAGTAGTTAATCACTAACTGCTGGAAACGTTTGTGATCCTTATCCATACATGGAGAATTACCAGAATGAGCGTCCGCGAGGAAATGCCAGAAACGCAACAGCCACAACGGAATAAAAAAAGGCAACGCAGAAATGCACTAGTATTCTTAACATTTATTTTTATTGCCATTGGGATTGGCTGGTCTGCTTACTGGTATTTAGTTCTTCGTCACCATGAGTCTACCGACAATGCTTACGTTGCCGGAAACCAAGTTCAAATCCAATCTCAGGTATCAGGTAGTGTAATGACGGTTAATGTTGATAACACTGACTTTGTCAAAAGTGGCACAATATTAGTTGAGCTTGACCCAAGAGATGCAGAAATTGCATTAGATAAAGCAAAGACTGAGCTGGCGAATAGTGTACGCCAAACACGTCAAAACATGATTAATAGCAGACAATATCAAGCTAATATTGATGTGAAACGCTCTGAACTTAGTCGATTACAAAACGATTTAAAACGTCGTGAAGTACTTGGGAATAGTAATCTTATCGGTAAAGAAGAACTACAACACGCGAGAGATTCTGTTATTAGTGCTAAAGCTGCCCTTGATGTTGCTATTGAACAATTCAATGCAAATCAAGCTATTGTGCTTAATACAGCAATAGAAAAACAACCCGCAGTCGAACAAGCCGCTACCCAAGTAAGAAATAGCTGGTTAACCCTACAACGGACTAAAATTGTCAGCCCTGTTGATGGTTATGTTTCGCGCCGCAGCGTGCAAGTAGGTTCACAAATCACCCTTGCAACGCCATTAATGGCCATCGTCCCCTCTAATGGAATGTGGATTGACGCAAATTTCAAAGAAACACAGCTTGCAGATATGCGCATTGGCCAACCTGCCAAAGTAACCACTGATTTTTATGGTAAAGATATCGTTTTTAATGGTGTGGTTGTAGGATTAGACATGGGAACTGGTAGTGCTTTCTCTCTACTTCCGGCTCAAAATGCAAGTGGCAACTGGATAAAAGTTGTTCAACGCTTGCCAGTGCGTATTGCACTAGATGAAAAACAACTTGAAAACTACCCACTACGTATTGGTCTTTCAACAGAAGTTTCTGTCGATACCTTAAATAAAGATGGCAAAGTGCTTTCAAAAGGTATGCGTGATACACCCGCTTACCACACATCTGCTTTAGCAATTGATATGTCTCCTGCGAACAAAATAGTTACTGAGATAATTAATAATAACTATGGCAACAAATAAGCAAAGAGGCCAATGTGACTAATGCACCGCTAACAGGATCGAAACTTGCATGGATGACAGTTGCGCTTTCACTCGCAACATTCATGCAAGTACTTGATTCAACAATAGCTAACGTTGCTATTCCAACCATATCTGGGAACTTGGGTGCATCGAATACGCAAGGCATATGGGTTATTACCTCATTTGGTGTAGCGAATGCGATATCGATACCGATAACGGGATGGCTCGCCCGTAGGATCGGAGAAGTCAGATTATTTTTATGGTCAACGGGTTTATTTGCACTAACATCATGGCTATGCGGGATCTCCGGTAGCCTAGAAATGTTAATTTTATTCCGTGTATTACAAGGATTAGTTGCAGGTCCTTTGATCCCATTGTCTCAAAGCTTATTACTCAATAATTATCCACCAGCAAAACGGAATATGGCACTTGCACTTTGGTCAATGACCATTGTTGTCGCCCCGATTTGTGGCCCTATTTTAGGTGGATATATTAGTGATAACTACCATTGGGGATGGATATTCTTTATTAATGTTCCTTTTAGTGTTGCTATTATTTTTGCCATTATGAAAACACTCAAAGGCCGTGAAACCAATATATCTATCAGACCCATTGATACTATTGGCCTCGTTCTACTGGTCGTAGGTATTGGCGCGCTACAGATCATGCTTGACCAAGGCAAAGAGCTCGATTGGTTTAACTCAACTGAAATTATTGTACTAACAATTGTTGCTGTTATAGCTATTGCATTCTTAATTGTATGGGAGCTTACAGATGAGCACCCCGTTATTGACCTCTCACTATTTAAAGAACGAAATTTCACCATAGGCTGCTTATCACTCAGTCTTGCATATCTGCTTTATTTTGGAACCATTGTCCTACTGCCACAATTATTGCAGCAAGTCTTTGGTTATACGGCAACTTGGGCAGGACTCGCTTCCGCACCTATCGGTTTATTACCGTTATTAATTACACCGATTATTGGTCGATTCGGCAATCGTATTGATATGCGTTATTTAGTGACATTTAGCTTTATTGTCTATGCTATTTGTTATTATTGGCGTGCATATACTTTTGAACCTGGAATGAGTTTTGCGGCAGCAGCTTGGCCTCAATTTGTTCAAGGCTTGGCGATTGCTTGCTTCTTTATGCCATTAACCACCATTACTTTATCTGGATTACCTCCAGAAAGAATGGCGTCAGCCTCCAGTTTATCTAACTTTGTTCGAACGTTAGCTGGGGCAATAGGAACATCTATCACCACAACTTTATGGACACAACGTGAGGCAATGCACCACGAAAACTTAACTGAATTTGTCAATCCATTTAATCCAAATGCTCAGCACATGTACAACGAACTGGCACAGGTCGGTATGAATGAGCAACAAAGTGCCGCTTATATAGCAAAAAGTATTACAGATCAGGGATTAATCATATCAGCCAATGAAATATTTTGGTTATCCGCAGGCGTTTTCATCTTATTAATGGTGCTTGTTTGGTTTGCGAAGCCACCTTTTGGGGCTGGCTCAAAAGACGGCGGCGGAGGCCATTAGTTAATCAAATGAAATGACCCTATAAAACCGATAATCGATGATATAGGGTCACATTTTTAATCACTAATAAAACTAAAGTATGAGTTTAATCTAAATTAAAAATTAATTTTCAGTGTTGCATTAATACCACTAGAACTGACATCACTATTATATTGGCCTTGGTAAGAAACACCAAAAGTCGTTGATTTATTTAATTGCGCATCAACACCGAAACCTACGCCAAATAAATTATCCAATTTTCCGCCTCTCAAGGTTGCTTCACCTGAATTAGAAAGGAACAATTTAGCCTCAGGGCGATTATCACCAAAAATATGGCTAGCAGAAACATCCCCTTTTAATGCCATATTAATATTGCCTGCTGTAAATGGATAACCACCACGTAAACCAACTGTACCAACCTGAATATCTTGAGAGTCCGTTTTGCTAGTGAACTGCATATTCCCCACTTGCTCATGAATATTATCTGTTGATACTCGTAACCAATTGAATCCAGTATATGGTTCAATTGAATACTTATCGGTATTAAATTGTGTGTAAGCGCCTTCTAAGAATAACTGCGTAATTTTAGCATCATAACTGACAGAATTATTCCCCGAAGCTTGTCCTACCCATAATGTACGTTTAGCATCACGGTCTTGATTAGTATGAGTGATACCATAATTTAAAGAAGCAACATCATAAATATTGGATACACCGTATAAACCGATGTGAATATCGTTACTGTCTATTTTACCCTGTTCATTCGCTTTATATTTGGTTGAACCTGCACCAAAGAATAACCCAGCTTTAGTCTGTGAAGTCACATCAATTTCTGCGCCGACGAGTCCAGCATAGAAATCCACATCCATGTTACTATTACCATAATCTGCATTACCCCATTGACCGATACCTGTCATCCAAATACGGGCCTGACTATTTTCTAGCGCTGCGTAACGACCATGGCCAATACCAATTGCTTGATCTTTTACTGTTCGAGTTAACCCCAATACATTAACTACACTTGCATTATTCGCATTTAAATACATATCATTACCGAGTGATTGATAAGTACGACTCAAGTCGCTTTTATTCATTGGTAATACTGCATTAAATAATTCGCCACTTCCTTTATTATCTATCGCATTAGCAATAGCACGGCCATTTTCATTATTCGCAAATGTAGATAACGAGGTATCTGCTTTCTTACTTATAGTGCCTTTAATTGTATTATCTTTAACCGAAACATTTTTATCGAATAACGCATAATCATTATTTGTTTCTAGATTATTATCAGTTGCAGCCATTTTCATTTTAATACGGTTATCAACTAAATTATCCGCATTAACGATACCTGTCGCAACATTGTTATTCAAATAAACATCGCGTAGTTGGCCGACATTATCAGCGCCAACATCTAATGCAGCACCGTTATTTAATGACACATCACCGACATTAACATTATGTCCTGCCATTACTAAAAAAGTGCCTTTATCGTTAATATTAATATTGGCTTTATGACTTTCATTAGATGCTAGCTGGCCTTTTTGTGTAAATACATCATTATAACGATCGATAATACCGAATTTACCACCATTCACATTCACCGCTTCCAAACCAAAAGATTCAGTGAAACCATATAAAGTGCCTTGTTCAACCGTTGTACCACCACGATAAGTATTATCACCCGTCATGACTAATGTACCTTGGCCTTTTTTCACCAATGTACCATCATATAAGCCTGCATCTAATTTAGCTTGAATGGCATCCGCACGTTTTTGGTAATACTCTTGGCGCCATTTTTGTGCATCTTCTTTACTGACAATATGAGAAGTCGGATCTGAATTACCATCGTTAATAATAAAATCATCACCTAAGCTGTAATCGCCGCCAGCAGCGATGCCCTTATCTTTATAAGCCGCTAACCATGCAGTATCTTCTTGTTTACGTAAATCTAGCGCAGTTTGAGAAATATCATTAGTCCAAACATCTAACGGGACGGCATCAAGCTGATATTCAAATTTCCCTAAAAATTGGCCAGGCCCATACATCCCTTTCTCTAAATCGGGTGTTCCCCAGCCATAGCGAATGTCAGGTGTCCCTTCTGCTGATGTCCAACTATCATATAAAGAACCATCTGGGTTATAGCGGTTCGCCGTTGTAAACATCAAGTCACGCACTTGCATTGCATTCATGGCTTGATAGCGAGACATCAGAACACCCATAGCACCAGTAACGTGCGGCGCGGCCATTGAGGTACCACTAAAAGTATCCCAACCTGGGTTTCCTTCTTCATCAACAACGGTAGAGTAAATATTCCGACCCGGAGCAACAACCGTCCACCATTTTGCATTACCTGCTTCATTAAATACTTTTTCTAATTGATAGCCTGATTTATCCGCAGTTTGTTTAAGTCCCGCCACTGCAATCCAATGGTTTTCAGCCTCTGGATTAAAATAAGGATATAAAGGACGATAATATGGGTTAGCAAAATCACGGTTACCTGTTGTGAAAACTTGAACCACATTCGTCCCTTTCACTGCATCAAAAGCTGCATCGACAAATGAAGGCTTGTCACCATAAACTTTTTTGAAATAAAAATATTCATATTCTGTTTGTGCCGTCGTATCCACAGGCATATGTACGGTGGTATTACCGCCATCAGGACCTTTAGTTGGAATAGTATTAATAATGCGAGGGTTAGTCCCCCAGCTGTTATTAATTACCTGAGCACCAGCATCAACCATCGCTTTCCAACCCGTATAAAAGTATTGATAATCCTGATACGGGCCATAGTTATTACTGTCTGTTGCACCGGTATTACCTAGATAAATATCAGATCCCCAAGCAACCCCGTGCATACCGTCACCATCACGATTAGCGCCGACAGTACCCGTTACATGCGTGCCATGAGTGTCATTAACACCTTTTATCCAATTACCATCAACATCAAAAAGCTGGCCTTTTTCATAATGCCCACCCATTTCTTGGGGATAGCGCATACCCGTTGTGCCATATTCTCCTTTTGCCTTAACTGCATGAAAACGGGAACCACTCAGCTCCTGATGAGATAACAAAGCTCCTGAATCCATTACACCGATTTTTGCACCTTGCCCATGATAACCAAGGGCATAAGCACTAGATACATTCATGGCAGAAAGTCCCCAGTCTTTCTGATATTCTTGGCTTTCCCAACTTTGTTTATCACCAAGTTGCCCCATTTCTGAATAAGAAATGGCATATCCAGAAAAAAGTAATGCAGAAGCAACAACAGAAAGTTGAAATCTATGTTTATTGATAACATATTTATTTATAGAGTGATTATTTTTTGAACTACAACGTAAATTCGACGCTATCTCTTTGTTCATTCCAATACCTTAGTTATATTTAAATTAATAACATTAATTAAGAATCAAAAAATAAAATCATGGAGATAATCTATTTTTTATAAAAATAAATATTTGAACAGCATCCCAAAAACATTATTTCAAAATGAAAATTAAGATAAATTAACTACTCACAGGCAATTAACTAGATAAATCTAACGATACAAGATCAAAGTAAGCTACTTTATAAACACTCAACACTATGTTTATCTTGCTTTTCGATACAATTATTCAAATTTTAAACATATTAAATAAGAAGGAGACATACTAAGAAACAATCGCTACAAACTAATTAACAAAAAAACATCAGCATTTAGTAAAATAAAGATAAAACCTTACTTTAAATAATTAAGGCTTTTCATCAATAACTAGAGCATTATTTTTAGTCACCACACACTTATTTATAGGTGACTGTTCTATAATAGAAGTACAATAAATTAAAAAAGAAATAGCCGAGGTCAGTACAGGGATTAATAATAAAAAAACCATACATTAATTAGCTGATTTAGCTTTTCATGTATGGTTTATCGAAGTTGATAATTTTATATTTGCTTACTTGGTTTTATTTTGCTGCCACCATTGAGCTAGCATAACACCCGTCGCAACAGAAACGTTGAGACTTTCAACTTTACCTGTACCGCCAATATACACGCTCATATCACCTTCATCCCATGCGCTATCACTTAGGCCATCGCTTTCTTGACCTAACACAAGCACCATTTTGGCCGGTAACTGTGCTTTCGCAATGTCTTGGCTACCTTTATGGCTTGAAGTGGTTACGATGGTGTAACCTGCATCACGGAACTTAGTTAATGTTGAAGTAAAACCATCCGCATCAATCGCCTTAATATGTTCAGCGCCACCTTCAGCAGTACGGATCGCAGCACCAGACTCCAACATGCCCGCATCCTGTAAAATCACACCCTGCACACCAAAATGTGCACAACTACGCATGATCCCGCCAAGGTTATGTGGATTTCCCACATCTTCCAGTGCTAATACGCAATCTTTGTCAGTTGCTTCTTGCAAATAGGTCTCGACATCCATACCGCCGCGTTTTTTAATAATAAAACAAACGCCACCATGATGCTCTGTACCTGATGCTTTTTCTAACTCTTCATCATCAACCACATGATATGCTTTACGATTTGCAGCCATCCACTTCAACGCATCACGAAAACGCGGAGTGACAGACTTCAAAAACCATGCACGAACAATCGCATCTGGACGGTTTTTAAACATCGCTTGGCAAGCGTTCTCACCGTAAATGCGCGTTTCTTCCTGACGTTGTTTACGTAATTGTTCCGGATCAATCAGGCTTTTACCTGAAATGCCACCGTGGTCATTAATTAACTCTTCACTATCTGGTCGAGAAATTGTACGCCACGGGGAACGTTCGCGAGGAGCGCTATCTCTATCGCTATCTGAACGTCCTGAGCGGCCTGAACGTTCGTTACGCCCACCGCTTCTATTATCAGAGCCTCTTCTATCGCCACGGTCATCACGGCCACCACGACGCTTATTATCATTTTGGCGCTTATCGCTACCTTTATTGTCATCCTGCCCTTCACTGCGGACATACATCACTTTTACTTTGCCGTTTTTACCGCTAAAATCATTCGAGTCGTTCATCACTATCCCCTACTGAGCTTTGGCGCGAAGATTACATGATGTTTCAAGACTGCGCCACCAATTCACACGATTATCTCACTATAAAGGCTATTATCTCACCGAAAAGATATTGAATATACTTCTATCGTATACAAAGCGTTTTACGTACAATACACGCCTTGTTTTATAGCGACTCACATACCTTACTCCCATGACTCAAAATGCAGTTTATCACTTACGTCAAAAACGTCTTGCCCTTTCAACTAAACCTTTCAAGGCTAGGGGTTGCCGGGTAAAGCGCTGCCAATATTGCTTATTACCTATTCGACAATGTTTTTGCGCACAAACAGTACCAATGAATGCAAAAAGCCAATTTTGCCTCATTATGTTTGATGGAGAAGTATTTAAGCCCAGTAATACAGGTAAACTTATCGCCGATATTTTACCGAATACACTTGCATTTCAATGGTCACGAACAGATCCTGACACACAGTTATTGTCTATTTTACAAGATACAACAAGACAGCCTTACCTTATATTTCCCGAAAGCTATGCTCAAAGTCAGCGTATTGTCGTCAATCAACCCAATATTTCAAACAAACCCGCGCTATTTATTTTATTAGACGGTACTTGGCCTGAGGCCAGTAAAATGTTTAGAAAAAGTCCTTACTTAGATAATATTCCCCTATTATCCATCAATACCAAAGCAAGAACCGATTATCTACTGCGAACGCCTTCAAGAGAAGAGCAGCATTGCACCGCTGAAATTGCGGCAACTGTACTTGAACTTGCCGGGGATATGGATGCATCTAAACAACTATTTACTCACTTCAACTTATTTAGACATAAGTATCTTGAAGGAAAACCATCTCACCCTATTGCACAGCAAATTTTAGCTAAAACGACCCAATAATTATTCCATAACAATTTAACCTTTCGATAATATCCTTTTGGATCAGCCTTCATTTCTTTAGTGAGGTCAAAAGTGATAAATTTCAGATAACCTTCATCATAAAACGTGAACATGCTTATATAATTCAGTTAAAGTCACAGTCTAAACTAGCGTAATGTAAAAGATGAGGCATATTATTGATACAAAATGTCGTTAGATCGATATCGTATCAATAAAGATATTCATTGAGCGAGCCCCCGCTCATCAAAGCAAAAGGTTATCTGCCATGGGTTTAGTGAGTCAGTTAGAATCTTTGTTCAGACCAAAATCAATCGTTGTTATTGGTGCCTCTGAAAACCCTAATCGTGCAGGCTCAGTTATGATGAGAAACCTGTTAGGTAGTGGCTTCAAAGGCCCGATTCTTCCCGTAAATCCAAGCAGAAATTCAGTTCTTGGCGTTCTAGCTTATCCTTCGATTGATAAACTCCCACTAAAACCCGACCTCGCGGTTATTTGCACCCATTACTCAAGAAATATAGATTGTTTACGTCAGCTAGGTGAAGCGGGCTGTAATGTCGTTATTATTCTTTCTTCACCCTCAATTCAATTCAATGAACTAAAAAAAATTGCTCAACAATACCAAATTAGGTTACTTGGCCCAAATAGCCTCGGTTTTCTAGCGCCATGGCAGGGGTTAAATGCCAGTTTCTCACCAATACCGATTCTAAAAGGTAAACTTGCATTTATTTCTCAATCAGCAGCGGTTTCTAATACGGTTCTTGATTGGGCAAGGCATCGTGATATTGGTTTTTCATATTTTATTGCTTTAGGCGATAGTATCGACATTGATATCGATGATTTACTTGATTATCTCGCTCGCGACAGTAAAACCAGTGCTATTTTGCTCTACCTTGAAAATATAAGTGACGCTCGGCGCTTTCTATCATCATCACGCAGCGCCTCACGTAATAAACCAATATTAGTAGTCAAAAGTGGTAGAACCCGAAAAGCACAAGAGTTACTTGGCGAAAAACCAAGTCTTGATGCCGCCTATGACGCAGCAATTCAACGGGCAGGATTACTGCGAGTACAAGATACCCATGAAATGTTTTCTGCCGTAGAAACTCTCAGCTATATGACACCACTCAGAGGTGAGCGATTATCTATCATGAGTAACGGCTCAGCACCTGCGGCAATGGCACTAGATGAACTTCTGCAACGTAATGGAAAATTAGCTAAACTCAGCCCTGAAACTGAAAATGAGCTCAGTGCTTTATTACCTCTAGATTTATCAACGCACAATCCTATTGATCTCGGAGATGATTCGACGGTTGAGAGGTACATCAGTGTCTTGAATAAAATGCTTGATAGTCATGACCATGATGCGCTACTCCTCATACATACCCCAAGCGCAATTACTGAAAGTAAAGTCATGGCTGAAAAAATAATAAAAGCCATAAAACAGCATCCTAGAGGTAAATGGCTAACGATTTTAACTAACTGGTGCGGTGAATATTCATCCCAAGAATCGCGACGCTTATTTAGTGAAGCAGGTATTCCAACCTATCGAACCCCAGAAGGTGCTATCACCGCTTATATGCATATGGTGGAATATCGTCGTAACCAAAAACAACTCAAAGAAACACCTGCGCTGCCTATTGGTATTACAGCCAATACTCAACAAGCTCATGAGTATATTCAGCAAGCCTTGCAAAATAATAATTTGCATTTAGATACTCATGAAGTTCAACCCATTTTGAAAGCTTATGGCCTAAATAGCCTACCCACTTGGATTGCTCACTCTAGCCAAGAAGCCATTGATATTGCGGAAAAAATAGGTTATCCCGTCGCATTAAAATTACGCTCTCCTGATATTATGCATAAATCAGAAGTTCAAGGCGTTATGCTATATCTACGTAATGCAAAAGAGGTCGAAGAAGCCGCTAAAGCAATAATCGAACGTGTTTCTGTTAATTATCCAAATGCACGAATTGAAGGATTATTAGTTCAAAGCATGGCCAACCGAGCGGGTGCTCAAGAACTAAGGATTGCAGTTGAATTAGATCCTGTTTTCGGTCCATTAATCATGTTAGGCGAAGGTGGTATCGAGTGGCAACAAGAAAGCCAAGCTGCTGTAGCTTTACCTCCATTAAATCTAGCCTTAGCCAGATATCTCGTGATAAATGCGATTAAAGGCTATAAAATCAAAGCTCGAAGTGCGCTCGAACCACTAAACATTCCAGGTCTAGCCAGTTTATTAGTACGTGTATCCAACCTTATTATCGACTGCCCTAATATATCTCGTTTAGATATACACCCGTTACTCGCCGCTGGGGACGAGTTCACTTTACTCGATGTGTCAATGACATTAAGCGAAACGAGTGGCACAGCAACATCCCGATTAGCCATTCGCCCCTATCCAAGTGAGTTAGAAGAAACAATCCAATTAAAAGATGACTTAACCTGCCTGCTACGTCCAATTCTTCCTGAAGATGAGCCACTTTTAAAATCATTTATTGAACGCGTCACAAAGGAAGATCTGTATTACCGATATTTCAGTGAAATTAGCGAATTTACCCATGACGATCTCGCTAATATGACACAAATCGATTATGACCGTGAAATGGCATTTGTTGCTGTTAAAAATCAAAATACGATACCTGAAATTATTGGTGTGACACGAGCAATGGCCGATCCTGACAATCAAGAGGCTGAATTTGCGGTTCTCGTCAGATCAGATATGAAAGGGCAAACATTAGGTTATCAGCTAATGCAAAAGCTATTAAATTACACTCGCGCTCATGGTATTAAAAAACTGACAGCAATTACCATGCCTGAGAATCGTAATATGATAAGTTTAGCTAAAAAACTAGGATTTAATATTGAGGTTCAATTTGAAGATGGCATTGTTAACCTTACACTCCATCTTTAAAAATGCATTAGGGTAAATTTGTATATTGATTAAACAGGTATTCAATTTATTCCTAACGACTTGGCTAAATATGCTATCATCCGTAGATCATTCGCTAAAATATTTGTGCAAAGCGATTTGCTATTGGACTAATAAGAGAAAATTCAAACTGTGATGTTGTCAAAATTAAAACAAGCAAAACATCAACAATATTTGGCAAATTTACCTAAATTGTCTCAATCCATTGCTGATGTTAGAACGCTATATAAAACAGAAGATTTTCGTGATGCTCTGCTTGAGCTAATCTCTCAAGCACAAAAAACCATCTACATTACGGCTCTGTATTTAGAAAAAGATGATGCAGGTAAAGACATACTTCATGCTTTATATGCAGCTAAGCAAGCTAATCCATCCCTAGAGATTAAAATCCTAGTTGATTGGCACCGCGCTCAACGTGGTCGAATTGGTGCTGCGGCAAATTTAACCAATGCTGACTGGTATTATGAAGTTGCGCAAAGCTACCCTAGTGTAGAGATTCCTATTTTTGGTATTCCGGTAAATACTCGTGAAGCATTAGGTGTTCTCCATCTTAAAGGTTTTTTGTTTGACGATACTCTGCTCTACAGCGGCGCAAGTATTAATGATGTATATCTGCATCGTCATGAAAAATACCGCTATGACAGATACCAGATTATCAAAAATGGCCAATTAACAGCTACGATGAAGCAATATATTGACAACACGCTGTTAGAATCAAATGCCATTCACTTACTAAATACGGCTACACGACCGAAAACTGCAGAATTTAAGCATTTAATTAAACAATTCCGCCTATCATTAAAAGATGAGTCTTACCAATTTCTAGGTGATGCATCTAATGATGAATTTGCAGTAACTCCATTTGTCGGACTTGGTAAAAAGAATGATTTAAATCGCGTGATAACCCATTTAATGAGTTCAACGACCAATAAACTGACTATTTGCACACCTTATTTTAATCTTCCCGCGGTACTTGTTAGAATTATAAGTCGGTTACTACGTGAAGGTAAGCAAGTAGAAATTATTATTGGGGATAAAACGGCCAATGACTTTTATATCCCGCCAGAAGAACCATTTAAAATAATTGGTGCGCTACCTTATCTGTATGAAATAAATTTACGTAAATTTATCAGTCGATTACAGCGTTTTGTTGACTCAAAACAGCTCACAGTAAGACTATGGAAAGATAGCGATAATACCTACCACCTCAAGGGTATGTGGGTCGATGATAGCTGGCAATTGATCACCGGTAATAATCTAAATCCTCGAGCATGGGGCTTAGATCTTGAAAATGCAATCCTACTACATGACCCCAAACAAGAGCTACAAGAACAACGTAGCCATGAATTGGAATGTATTCGTACTCATACCAAAGTTGTTGGTCATTACCGTGAGCTAGACAATATTCAAAGCTATCCAGTCAAAGTGAAAAAACTTATTCGTCGATTACGAAGAATACGTGTTGACCGTCTCATAAGCCGTATTTTATAAATTAACGCCAAAACGTCACTTCTGTGGCGTTTTCCCCCTAATTCACGACAAGTTAGTGATACCAAAATGCTAATTAACCGCTCAAGTCCTTTAATTATGTTCTCTTTCATTCTTGTGCTCACGGGGTGTACTGGATTTCATTGGTCAAATGATAATTGGACCGGTAAAGATAAAGCACAACATTTTGCTTTTTCTACAGCCATGGCCGCTGCTGGTAATGCATATGCAGATAGGCAAAACATGTCACATAGAGATGCAGCGCAATTCGGTATCTTATTTTCTTTATCATTAGGAGCAGCAAAAGAATTTTATGATAGTCGGCCAGAAGGAACAGGTTGGAGTTGGCACGACTTTGCCTACGATGTTGCAGGCTCTATAGCAGGTTATAGCTTATATCAGTCCTTTAAATAAAAATGACACTAAAAATAGTGTTAATTATATTTAATACCTCACTACTCATTATGTAGTTAAATTTTCCGAAATAAATACTTCAAGCTCACCCTCATTTCAATACTATTTAATGTAACCTTAAATAAACTTAAAAATAGCGCCTAACATACTAAATAAGTGTTATCACTCACGGCCTTACATTCTATACAACCATTCGCTAAATTAATTTACAGCCCAAAAAAGCTTAATACAGCCTAAAATAAGACTAACAATAACACCGTGCCACAACAAAAGTGAGCTGTTACTCACTACTTTATATTCCGCACAATCATTCATATAACTAATTTAATTGCATATCTAACACAACAGCATACAATCTAAAAAAAAATTAATAATAACGTCGTACCACAGTATAAGTGAGCTGTTACTCACTACTTTATATTCCGTACAATCATTCATAGAACTAATTTAATTGCATATCTAACACGATTTAATACAATCTAAAACAAGACAAATAATAACGTTGTACCACAACAAAAGTGAGCTGTTACTCACTACTTTATATTTCGTACAATCATTCGTAGAACTAATTTAATTGCATATCTAACACAACAGCATACAATCTAAAAAAAAATTAATAATAACGTCGTACCACAGTATAAGTGAGCTGTTACTCACTACTTTATATTTCGCACAATCATTCATAGAACTAATTACACAACTGAATATAATCTAATACAACACTAATAAAATGTGCTTTGCTTACTATCTTTAGATTGGATAAGATCATTTACTATATTAACTAAGCCGAGTTTTTATTTAAATAGTTAAATAAGAAATTAACTATTCCATTCTAATAACCTAAGTGAATAAGATGGAATTAGCTGAAAAGGAATAATTTATAGAATTACAATGATGATTATTGATAGATATAAAAAAACCCCGTAATTTTCATTACGGGGTTTCTTATAAGTGGCGGAACGGACGGGACTCGAACCCGCGACCCCCTGCGTGACAGGCAGGT